>JAFATL010000206.1 GCA_019243975.1 Actinomycetota bacterium
GCCGTGCATGATGCCGGGGATGTAGTCGATCGGCTTGTGGGCGCCCAGCCACGCGGTGGCCACGTCCATGCCCTCGAGGTCGCGACCCTTGTGGCGTTCGAAGAACCCCGTCCACCGCTCGACCTGGCGCTCGTGGAACCCGTCGGGTCGACCGAGGTCGCTCAGCCCCTTGGCCTTCCAGTCGACGCGCGACAGCAAGGCGATTCCCTCCACCAGTTGCAGGCCGAGGCCGGCGCGCGCCGCCAGGTCGGAGTGGAACGGCTCCGGCCATTGCGACTGGCCCATCGGCGACCAGCCGTCGACGTATCCCATCAGGTAAAAGGGACGGCCCAGCACCTCGGCGTCCTCGCACACGGCGACGGCGCGCGTATGGGGCACGTCGGTGCCGCCGAGCGCTTCGATGATGCGCCACTCACGCAGGATCCCGGCGTCGCGGTCGGGCGGTGCCTCGGGTGGCGGGATGCGGATGACGCACACGTCGTCGCCCCGCTTGAGCTCGTAGATCTCGTTCTGGGTGCCGCCCGACAGGAAGCGCGTCTCCAGCGGCGCGCCCGCTCCCGGCAGTCCACGCGCGTCCATCCACGCGGCCAGCCGGTCGGCGTCGATCACAGGTTGCCGACCTCGGCTTCGATGAACTCGGCCAGCTTCTCCTTGGCCGCGTCGAGCTTGCGGGGGATCCACTCGGTCGGCCACGCGTCGTCGGCCGCCTTGTGCTCCTTCAGCACCTGGCGGGCGATCGTGACCTGGTGCACCTCGGTGGGCCCGTCGGCCAGGCCCATCACCGCCGCACCGGTGACCATGCCGAGGAACGGCATCTCGTTGGTGACACCCAGCGCGCCGTGCACCTGCATGGCCCGCCAGGCGATGTCGTGCAGCACGGTCGGCATCACGACCTTCACCGCCGCGATGTCCTTCCGGACCCGCTTGTAGTCGTTGTAGCGGTCGATCTCCCACGCCGTGTACAGCACCATGAGGCGGAACTGCAGCAGCTGCGCGTACGAGTCGGCGATGTAGCCCTGGACGAACTGCTTCTCCGCCAGCAGGCTGCCCTGCGTCTCCCGGCTCAGGGCCCGCTCGCACATCATGTCGATGGCCTTCGACGCCAGGCCGATCGTGCGCATGGCGTGGTGGATGCGGCCACCGCCGAGGCGCGTCTGGGCGATGACGAACGCCTGCCCCTCACCGCCGAGGAGCGCGTCGGCCGGCACCCGCACGTTCTCGTAGTGGATGAGCGCGTGCGATCCCTCGTTGAGCGGCTCACCGTGCAGGCCGATGTTGCGCACGATGTTCACGCCCGGCGTGTCGGTGGGCACCAGGAACATCGACATGCCCTTGTACGGGCTCACGTCGGGGTTGGTCACGGCCATGACGATGAGGAACGAGGCCGTCTTGGCATTCGACGAGAAGAACTTCCACCCGTCGATCACCCACTCGTCGCCGTCCTTGGTGGCGCGCGTCTTGAACATGGTGGGGTCGGCACCGGCGTGGGGCTCGGTCATCGAGTAGCAGGAGAACAGCTCGCCCTCGAGAAGCGGCTTGAGGTAGCGCTCCTTCTGCTCCTCGGTGCCGTAGTGGGCGATGATCTCGGCGTTGCCGGTGTCGGGGGCCTGGCACCCGAACACGATCGGCGCCCACGACGAGCGCCCGAGGATCTCGTTGAGCAGGGCCAGCTTCACCTGCCCGTAACCCTGGCCGCCCAGGTCGGCGCCCAAGTGCGTCGCCCACAGGCCCTGGCGGCGCACCTCTTCCTTGAGCGGCTGCACGGCGGCGCGGCGCGGGCCGTCGAGCGGGGTGAACTGCTGGTGCGGCCACACCATGTCGAGCGGTTCGACCTCTTCGCGCACGAAGGCGTCGGCCCAGTCGAGCTTCTCCTGGAACTCGGGATCGGTCTCGAACTCCCAGCCCATGGCTCAGTACCTCCCGAGCAGGAAGCCGGCCGGCCCGGCGGCAGGCTCGAAGGAGTTGGTGATGCCCGAACTCATGTACCCCTCGTCGGAAACCAGTGTGATGCCGGTGATGGCAGCGCCCGCGTCGCTGCAGAGGAACGCCAGCGCGTAGGCCTGCTCCATGGGCGTCGACGCGTCGATGCCCAGGTCTTCGCGGTAGTCGGAACCGAACCCGAGCCACAGCTCCTTGTTGGCCTGCGCCAGCGGCGTGTCGGTGGGCCCGGGGCAGATGGCGTTGATACGAATGCCCCGCTTGAGGAAGGAGTACGCCTCGCGCGACACGTAGGCGCACACCGCCTGCTTGGTGTTGAAGTAGTCGGCCTTGCCCCGGTCGACCAACCATGCGGTGGCCGCGTCCCAGTCGGTGGTGTCGAGCAGCTCGTTGAGCTCGGCCAGGTTGCGCTCCCACCCGAGACCGGCAGCCGAGGAGATGAAGCCGATCTTGGAGCCGCGCGACAGGGCGCCGTTGTCGAGCATGCGGTTGATGAGGTGGCGGTGACCCACGAAGTTGATGCGCTCGATGCCGGGCGTACCGTCGGCCACGCCCGCGCACGAGAACAGCGCGTCCACCGGTCCGCCGCAGTCATCGACGGCCGCCTCCACCGATTCGCGCTCGGCCAGGTTGAGGTGAATGGCCTTCACGCCGGGCAGCGTGACCTCGGCGAAGTCCATGACCACCACTTCGGCGCCCGCGTCCTGCACGAGCTCGGCCACTGCCGCCCCCATGCCGGTGGCGCCACCGACGACCACTGCTCGCTTGCCGTCGTAGCGAAACGCATCGAACGCACCCATGGGAGCTCTCCTTGTTGACTTGTTGATGTCGTGTGAGTGTTCAGGCGGTAACGCCGCGGACCTTGAGATCGACGATGGTGTCCCAGTCGATACCGAGCTCCTCGAGTATCGCGTCCCCGTGCTCGTTGAACTCGGGAGCGCGCCCGGGGGGCGCCGGCTGCTCGTCGAACTGCACGGGGGCGGTGACCAAACGGAACGGCACGCCGGCCGCCGTCTTGCATTCCTGCACGTAGCCGTTGGCGACGGTCTGCGGGTCGGCGGCCACTTCGAGGGTGTCCTGCACGACCGCCCACTGGCCGGTGAAGTCGGCCAACCGCTCGCGCCACTGGTCGAGGGTGGCCGACGCGAACACCTCGTTGAGAATGGCGATCGCCTCGGGCGAGTTGGCCAGCAGCGACTGGTGGTCGGCGAAGCGGGCGTCGGTGGCCAGCTCGGGCTTGCCGATCACCTCGCACACCGCGGGCCAGTACTTGCCCGCCTGCAGGCAGGTGAAGGCGAGCACGCGGCCGTCGGCCGTCACGTAGTTGCGCGTCAGCGGATTACCGCCGGCCCCGGCGGCCGGCACGCCGAACGGCTTGTCGAGGAGCAACGACAACGCGATCGCCTGACCCATCGCCCACACGCCCGTGCCGAGCAGCGACACGTCGACGGTGGTGGCCTCGCCGGTGCGCTCGCGGTGGAAGAGGGCGCCCATGATGCCGCCCGCGATGGTCATGGCCCCGATGGAGTCGCCGAAGCCGGGGCCGGGCGGGCTCGGCACCAGCTCGTACTCGGGGCGCTTGCAGCCCTGGGCGATCCCAGCCCGGGCCCAGAACGCCAGCGAGTCGTACGAACCCTTGTCGGCGTCGGGGCCGCGCTCACCCTGGCCGGTGCCGCGCACGTAGATGATCTTCGGGTTGTGGGCCCGGATCTCATCGAGGTCGATGTGCAGCTTCTTGCGCACGCCCGGCAGCTTGTTGGTGAGGAAGACGTCGGCGGTGGCCGCCAACTTGTAGAGGATCTCGAGGCCGTCGGACGACGTGAGGTCGAGGGCCAGGCTCTTCTTGCCCCGGTTTGAGTGCTCGAGCAGCGCGTGCACGTCGGTGGGGATGCCGAGGACCCCGGTGGCCGCAAGACCGCGCATGGCGTCGCCGCGCTCGACGTGTTCGATCTTGATGACCTCGGCACCCCAGTCGGCCAGCAGCGCCGACGCCGCCGGCACGAAGGTGTGCTCGGCCACCTCGAGGATGCGGACCCCGTCCAGCACCGCCGTCATCTCGTCGTGCTCCGCATGGAAACCCTCCACTCAGAAACTGAGAATGACGTTATCACGGTAGGTCGACGACGACCTTCCCGATCGCCTGGCCGTCGCCGACGCACCGGAGGGCGCCGACCACGTCGTCGAGCGGGAAGCGGGCGCCGATGTGGGGCAGCACTTCGCGGCGGGCGAGGAGGCCGAGTAGCTCCTCGTCGTTGCGCTGAAGCTCGTCGCCGTGACGGGCGATGAAGTCGCGGTACTCGAAGCCGACGATTTGGATGCCCTTGAGCAGCACCAGGTTGAGGGGGATGCGCGGGATCGTCCCCGCCGCAAAGCCCACGGTCACGAACCGCCCGCCGCCCCGGAGGCTGCGCAGGGCGGGCTCGGCCAGGTCGCCGCCGACGGGATCGATGACGACGTCGGCCCCGCCGGGCAGCGCGTCCTTGAGCGCTTGGCGCAGGTCGCCGGCCCGGTGGTTGACGAGCGTGGTGGCCCCGTACTGCTTGGCCACGTCGAGCTTCTCGTCGGATGACGCCACCGCGGTGACCGACGCGCCCAGGGCGACGGCCAACTGCACGGCAGCCAGACCGACGCCGCCGCCCGCGCCCAGCACGATCACCTCTTCGCCCGCTTGCACCGCACCCGGCGTGCGCAGCGAGTTGTAGGCAGTGCGGTGGGCCACGCCGAACGCGGCCGCGCTGGCGTCGTCGACGGTGTCGGGCGTGCGGGTGACGGCGAGGGCGGCGACGGTGATCTGCTCGGCGAAGGCGCCCACGAAGGCGGTGCCGAACACCCGGTCACCGACCTTCAGGTTGGTGACGTCGTCGGCGACCTCGGTGACGGGCCCGGCGAACTCGCTGCCCACGATGAACGGCGGCGGCACCTTGATCTGGTACTCCCCCGCCACCAGCAGCACGTCGGGAAAGTTGACCGACGCGGCGTGGATGTCGACCCGGATCTGCCCCGCCTGCAGCATCGGCGCGGGCACATCCTCGATCTCCACGACCTCGGGCGGCCCCCACTCCCGGCACATCGCAGCGCGCATCGCCTGGGAGATTACGTGCGC
Source organism: Actinomycetota bacterium (assembly GCA_019243975.1). GTDB lineage: Bacteria > Actinomycetota > Acidimicrobiia > Acidimicrobiales > JAFATL01 > JAFATL01. Next base: position 5,042 of record JAFATL010000206.1, read on the forward strand.
AGGAGGAGGACGCCCGAGGGCGTGCCGCCGCCGGTGGTGACGACGGCCGTCTTGGCGTCGGCCACCTGGCGGTCGGCCGCCTCGCCGCGGAGCTGGGCCACCGCCTCGTAGATGAAACCGAAGCCGTGGGTGCGGCCTTCGGACAGCTGGCCGCCGTGCGGGTTGACCGGCACCTGGCCGTCGAGGGCGATGCGCTTGCCGCCGTCGAGCCACGCCTGGGCTTCGCCGAACTCGCAGAAACCGAGCGCCTCGATCCACGAGATGGCGTTGAACGTGAAGCCGTCGTAGACGAGGGCGACGTCGACGTCGGCCGGGGTGAGGTCGGTGCGCGTCCACAGGTGGGCGGCCTGGCCCAGCACCTGCGGCTCGTGTGTCAACGTGCCCTCGTCCCACGACACGCGCTCGATGATCTGCGTACCGACGGCGTCGATGCGGATCGCTTGCTTGGGCAGGTCGCCGGCCACGTCAGCGTTGGACACGACCACGGCGATGGCGCCGTCGCACGGGACGTCGCAGTCGTACAGGCCGAACGGCGACGTGATCGGGCGCGCGTTCATGTAGTCGTCCATCGTCATCGGGTCGCGGTAGATGGCGTTGGGGTTGCGGGCCGCGTTGGCGCGCGCGTTCAACGCGATGAGCCCGAGCATCTCCCGGTCGGCGCCGTAGCGGTGGAAGTACTGGTTGGCGTTCATGCCGATCCAGTTGCCGGCCGACATGGCGCCGTAGGGAGCCCGCCACTGCATCCACCCGCCGACGCGTCCGCTGCCACCGGCGCCGCGCAGGCCGAGGGCGGCGTGGGTCGCCTCCCACACCGTGCGATAGCAGAGGACGTGTCGGCACAGGCCGCCGGCCACGGCCAGCATCGCCGCGATCACGGCGCCGCCCGGACCGGGGATGTCACCCCCGCCGTTGATCCACGTCGGCTTGAGGCGCAACGCCTCCTCCACCGGCGTGACGCCACCCTCGCTGATCCCGGTGCCGCTCACGCCACCGGGATAGGTCGACAGCCCGTCGATGTCGTCGAGCGTGAGGCCGGCGTCGGCCACCGCCGCGGTGCAGGCGTCGATGGTCAGTGACAGCGGATCGACCATGAGCCTGCGACCGAGCCGCGAGCGGCCGATGCCGGAGATGACGGAACGCTCCTCGAAGCGATCGGCAGCCAGCGGCGGGCGCGGCGTCAGCCGCTGCGCGGGCGGGATGGGGTTGTCGTTGGTCGCGCCGGTGGGCTCGAACAGCGGGAACCACACGTCGTCCTGGTGCTCGAAGCGGACGCGCACCTCCTGGCCCACGTGCACATCACCGGAATCGCACCCCGTGATGTTGGATGTGATGCGCACCTCGGGGTCTTCGGCCAGCGACACCACCGCGATCACATACGGGGGCTCCATCGACGGCAGCCACTGGTGGCTGTTGACGGTGAAGCCGGCGACGGTGCCGACACCCGAGACCGGCGTCGCCGTCCAGTTGCGGCTGCGGCAGGCCGGGCAGATCGGCGCCGGCGGGTGCACGTAGGTGGCGCAGTCGTCGCACCGTTGGATGCGAAGCTGGCCGTCCTCACCGGACGTCCAGTACCAGTCGTTGTTGGGGGTCAGCTCCGGGAGTGGCCGCATGATCGCGTCAGCTGAGCACAGGGACGACGTGCGGGAGATCGAGCGTCGTGCGGATGCCGGGGATCGCTTCGCACACGGCCGCCACCGCGTTGACGGCCCGATGGGCGGTGAGACCGGGTGACACCTCGGCCCACCGCTCAGGCTCCACCGGGAAGCGGATGTCAACGGCCAGCGGCGTGTCGCCTTCGACGGTGACGCGCCAGCCGGTCTCGCGCATGTCCCAGTCGGCGTCGACGTCGGCCGTGCAGTACCAGGTGGCCCGGAACCGCAGCAGCGGCTTCCCGTCGCGCAGCCCCGTCACCGTGATGCGCTGCCCGCCGATCGTCCCCGCTTCGAGGGTGCCGGCGGCCAGCTGCGTCGTGTGGCGGGCGACGGCGAACTCGCCGCTCGCCTCCAGCGCGTCGAGGGGGAGCCCGATGGCGTCGGCCAGTAGCTCGAGCGACGGGCCGAAGCTGCCCTGCAGGTAGGCGGCCCGGCCCGGGTCGAACGGACCCATCGGCTGGCCGAACCCCATGAGGTCGAACAGCAACTCGGGTGAGTTGCGCGACGACACGTCGGCGAACTCGTCGATGGTCAGGCAGTCGATGCGCCGCTCGAGCGACGAAAGCACCAGCGGCAGCGCCTCGCTGATGAAGCCCGGGCTGCTGCCCGTGCTGTGGATCGATGTCCCCCCGGCCGCGCAGGCCGCTTCGACGCGCGCCCCCACGTCGGCGTCCATGCTGGCGGGGCGGTGGAACTCGCCGCGCGTGGTGACGACGTTGGCGCCGCCCTCGAGCAGCCGGCACACGTCGTCGTAGTCGCACGCCCGGGGCATGTAGAGGACACAGTCGGGCTTGGCCGCGAGGATGTCTTCAATCGACGTGGTGGCGACGACTCCGGTCGGGCCGGCGCCACACAGCTCACCGGCGTCGACGCCCGCCTTCTTGTCCGAGTACACGTACACGCCGACAAGCTCGAGCTGCGGGTGCTCGATGACCGCCCGCAGCGAGCGGGTGCCGATGTTGCCCGTCGCCCACTGGGCGACGCGGTAGCGCTGCACGCGCGTTTACCGACCGGCCGACGCGGCCGCGGCGGCGCGCCGGCGGAACCCCTCGAGCTTCTCGTCGGGCGTGCGCACGCGCGTGCCCCTCGCCATCACCGCCACGTCGTGGCCGGCGGCCCGAGCCCGCAGCGCGCCGACGGTCGACTCGGCCTTCGGCGCGTGGGCGAACGGATCGAACGAGAACCAGCGCATGGCGTTCTCGTGGGTGATCTTGTCGATGTGCTCCTGAGGCACGGCGTACTTGTCGAACACGGCACCCAGCTCCTCGGGCGCCGACGGCCACATCGAGTCGCTGTGCGGGTAGTCGGCCTCCCACGCGATGTTGTCGATGCCGATGTCGTCGCGCATGGCCACGCCCACGGGATCGCTGATGAAGCAGGTGAGGAAGTGCTCGCGGAACACCTCGCTCGGCAGCCGGCCGCCGAAGTCCTGCTGCGTCCACAGGTGGTGCATCTCGTAGGTGCGGTCGAGGCGATCGAGGAAGTACGGGATCCACCCCGTGCCGCCCTCCGACAGGGCAATGCGGATGTCGGGGTAGTTCTTCAGCACGCGTGACCACAGCAGGTCGGCGGCCGCGGACTGGATGTTCATCGGCTGCAGCGTGATCATCACGTCGGGCGGCGAGTCGGCGGCAGGAATGGCGAGCTTGCCCGACGAGCCGAGGTGGATCGCCACCACGGTGCCGGTGTCGACGCACGCCTGCCACACCGGGTCCCAGTGGTCGCTGTGGAAGCTCGGGTAGCCGAGGCTGGCCGGGTTCTCGGTGAAGCTCAGCGAGTGACACCCCTTGGCGGCGCAGCGGCGGATCTCCTCGGCGGTGAGCTGCGGGTCCCAGATGGCGGGCACGGCCATGGGGATGAAGCGGCCCGGGTACGCCGCGCACCAGTCGTCGAGGTGCCAGTCGTTGTAAGCGCGCACGAGGGCAATCGACAGGTCGGTGTCGCCCGACGCGTCGGGGGCGAAGATGCGCGCCGTGAACGTGGGGAACGACGGGAAGTTCATCGACGCCAACACGCCGCCCGCGTCCATGTCCTTGATGCGCTCGTGCACGTCGTAACAGCCGGGCCGCACCTCGTCGAGGCTGTTCGGCTCCATGCCGTACTCCTCTTTGGGCCGGCCGGCGACCGCGTTCAGGGCGACCGTTTCCATGGCGACGCCCCGGAACGTCCACCGGTCGGCGCCGTCGTCGCCCCGCACGAGCTTGGGTGCGTGGTCGAGGTGCTTCGCCGGCAGGTGGGTGACGAACAGGTCGGGCGGCTCGATCAGGTGATCGTCGACACTGATCAGCACGAAGTCATCGACGTTGGCCACGGCACCCTCCTCGTCCACCGGACTGAGAACCTCGTTTTCAGTCTAGTAGAGCGGCCTTACCCACCGGGCGCGTCGAACGCCGTGCGGTGCCACTGCAGCACGCGGGCGTCGATGTCGACGGTGAGCCACCAGCTCCCCCGATCGCGCGGGTTGCCGCAGACCGCGCCCGGGTTGGCCAGGTAGGCGCCCGCCGCCGGCCAGTCGTATCCCTCGCCCGGGACGGGCCGTACCTCGCGAGTCGCTGCGCCGTCGTAGGCGAACAGCGCGGCCTGATGGGTATGGCCGACCAGTCCGAGGGAGCCGAGTGGGCGGCCGGGAAGGATCCGTGCCGCGGACGGCTCGGTGAGGAACGCGAGCAAGGGGTGCCGCGGCGAGCCGTGCCAGCAGTCGATGCCATGGCGGCTGGCCGTGGCGCGTCTGGACAACCTGAACACGTCCCGCCCGCGGGCGACGACCTGGCCCGGTCCCAGCGCCCAGGCATCGTGGTTTCCCGCGATCAACAGGTCGAGTTGGCGGGCTGCCCCCAACAGCTCATCAGTGACCGGCTCGCCGCCGACCAGATCACCGAGGCACCAGCGTTCGTCGACGCCCGCTGCCGTCATAGCGTCGAGCACGGCCAGGAGCCGGTCATGGCGACCGTGCACGTCAGAGCAAACGCCGATCCTCACCCGAGCGTCATTCTTGCTTGCCGCGATCGGTCCCGTTTCGCCGTTCTGGCACCCCGATCGGGTCATATAGGTACCGATCGGGGTGCCAGAACGGTGGTGTTACTCGAACCGCAGGCTCTCGATGATGGTGAGGCGCTTGGCACTGTGGCGGGGGTACTGCGTGGCCAGGGCGGCGATGCCAGCACCGAGGGCGAGGCTGGCGGCCAGCGCGGTCCACGGGATGGGGTGGCCGAGGTGACTGCTGGAGATGGCCGACATGCCGTGGATGATCACGGCGCCGAGGGCGAGGCCGATGGTGGCGCCGGCCAACGATCCGATCACGCCGATGGCGACGGCCTCGAGGGCGAGGCTGCGCGTGAGTTGCCGCTGCGTCATGCCCAGGGCTTGCTGCAGACCGAACGTCCAGCGGCGCTCGGCCATCGCCGTGAAGGCCGTGTTGGCCAGGGCCCCGGCCGCGCAGAGCAGCGTGGCCAGCTCAATGCTCCGGGCCAGATCGACCAGGTTCTTGAGCGTCCCCACCAGTTCGTCGACGTCCTGTTGGCGAGCGCGCACGTGCGCCGCCATCCTCTCCGCTGCGACCGTCTGCTCGAGTCGCCCACGCAAGGTCGTCAGCGAGACGCCCGGCGCGGGGACGATGCCGTAGCGCGCCGCGCCCAGATCACCCCACCGCGCCGCGTAGGTGTCGTGGTCGACGTAGAAGGTCGATCGCATCGACCAGTCGTCGAACAAGGTGGCGACGCGGAACGCGTGCGGGCCCGTGGCAGTGGGCAGCGTCACCTGGCTGCCGACATGAAGGTGCAGGTTGCGCGCCGCCAGGTGCGACGCCGCGATGTCGCCGCCCGCCAGGCCGCGCCGGAAGGCGGCCGGGTCGTCGGCCAGCTGGTCGGCCTTGATGAGGTCAGAGGCGCCGGCCCGCTCAGCCGCGGTCAGCGGGATGCTGTACACCACGCCGTCCTTGTGGTCGGGCAGGCCGATGAAGGCGTTCTGAAATGGGAGCGCGGCGCGCACGCCGGGCACCGCCTCGAGGGCGTGCTGGCTGCTGGGAGCGAGCGGCTGGGCGGCGGTGTAGCCGAGGAAGGAGTCGGAGCTCACGTTGAGCGGGGCGGTGATGAACGAGTCGGCGACGTGATGGAACTTCGAGATGGCGGCGTTGAAGGCGCCGCTGACGCCGACGACGCTCGCCAGCGGGAGGGCGAGGACAGCGACCGTGAAGCTGGTGCGTCGCGGGTTGGAGCGCAACGCGTCGCCCGCGTGCCGACCGACGGCCGGTGACACGCGACCCATGAGCCGGCCCAGCGTGCTGGCTGCGAGGGGAACGCCGACCGGAAGCAGGAGCGCCAGACCGCCGAACATGGTGACGACGGTGATGAGGGTGCCGGCCGGGTCGAACGCGGTGGACGCTTGGCGGAAGGCCGTCATGGTGCCGATGACGAAGAGGACGGCGCCGGCCGCGGTGACGGCCAACCGGCGCGACGACTGCGTTGCGTCGTGCCACTCGTAGTTGGCCGCCGGGCGAAGGGCGTCGATGGGCACCGCCCGGGCGGCACGCCGAGCGGGGACGAACGCGCCCACGATCGCCACGAGCACGCCGGCGGCGCCGCTGACGGCGAGAGGAGCGAGCCGCACGTGGACCCGGGTGGGGATGTCGACGGGCGACACCGGGCTGTAGGCGCGGCTCACCAGCGGCACGACGACCTGCGCGAGCAGGCCACCGATTACGAGTCCGAGCACCGTGCCCACCGCGCCCAGCAGCGCCGCTTCGCCCAGCGACGCGACCAGCAGCTGGCGCCGGGTCGCACCCAGCGACCCGGCCAGGGCGATCTCCGTACGCCGCTCGGCCATCGCCATCGTCATGGTGTTGAACACCAACATCGCCGCCACGATCAACGCGATCAGGCCGCCCGCCTCGGTGGCCAGCAGGTACGACTTGAGGTCGGAGCTCGACGCGCCAGTCGCGACGCCCGGCGGGCCCACGACAGCCTGCCCGGCGAACTGACGGGCCAGGTCGGCTTCCAGGGTGTCCACCTTCGTCCCCGGCTTGCCCCGCACCATGATTTGGTCGACCCGCGCCGCCCGGCCGAACAGCCGCTGCGCGTCGGCCAAGGGGAGGAACGCGGCCATGCCCGCGTTGACGTGACTGAGCAACGGCGATGACACGACGGCGCCGACGCGCACGTCGGCAACGCCTTCGGGTGTCGCCATGCCGACGTGATCGCCGACCTTCACGCCGAGGTCGGACGCGAGCCCACGGCTGACGACCATTCCCCCACCGAGCACGGCGCCCGAGATCTTCACGCCGCGCACGATGTCTGGGGCAACCGCGGCGATGCCTGGCGTGGCGCCGACGACGAACGTTCCGGTCTTGTGGCCTCGGGCCGTGACCGTGGTGCGGTCGAGCGTCATCGGCGCCACCGCCGCCACGCGGGGATCGACAGCCACTTGGGAGGCACTCGCCTCCGGTAACCCGCCGGGCGACGCGGCGCTGACCTGCACGAGGCCGGCGCCCGTCAGCAGCGCACCGGTCTGGCGCACGCTGTCGGTCAGCTCGGCGTTGAGCAGCGAGATGCTGAACAGCAGGGCCACCCCGGCGGCGACACCCGCGGCCGTCAAGGCGCTTCGGAGCGGTCGCTCGCGGAATCGCCGGGGCGACATCAGTCGCGCCAGGCGCAACGTGTCGCGAGTGGCTGTCATCGCGAGACGGTCGGTTCGTCGTCGAGCACGGTCACGGTTGATCCATCGCGCAAGCGCACGACGCGGTCGGCGTACGCCGCCGCCGGTGCGTCGTGGGTGATCAACACCACGCTCTGACCGGCATCGGCGGCGGCCCGCAACAGCCGCAGGACGTCCTCGCCGGCCAGGCTGTCCAACGACCCCGTGGGCTCGTCGGCCAGCACCACCGCCGGCTCGGTGACCAGCGCTCGAGCCACGGCGACGCGCTGCTGTTCACCGCCCGACAGCTCGCCGGGCCGATGGCCGGCGCGCGCGGCCAGGCCGACGCGGTCGAGGGCGGTCTGCGCCAACCGGAGCGCGTCGCGGCGCCCGTCGAGCAGGAGCGGAAAGGCCACGTTCTCTGCCGCCGTGAGGAGCGGGAACAGGTTGAAGAACTGCAACACGAAGCCGAGACGGCGGCGGCGGAACACGGCCAGGTCGTCGGCGCGCATCTGCGTCAGTGACTGGCCCTCGACGATCACCTCGCCACTGTCGGGTCGGTCGAGCCCGCCGATGGCGTGCATCAGCGTCGACTTGCCCGAGCCCGACGGCCCCATCACGGCCACGAACTCGCCGCGCTCGACCGAGAGCGTCACGTCGTGCAACGCCGTGACCGCGTCGGCCCCGTGCCCGTAGACACGCGTGAGGCCCCGGGCGTCAACCGCCAGTTCCGTCATGGCCGCAGCTCCTTCCCCAGTCGTGCCAAGCGGCTCAGCGTCAGTTCGATCCAGCGCACATCGGCGTCGAGGTGCATGAGGGCGAAGTCGGCCCGCACCACCCCGGCCAGGTCGGCCTGCTCCTTCTCGCGCGTCAGCGCCCGCATGGCCGCCACGTGCTTGTCGCGTTGCGCGTCGAGAATCGCCTGGGCCGACCGGCCCGACGACAACGCCACCACGACCTTGGCGTAGAGCACGCTCTGCAGGTAGGTCTCGGGTGCCTCCGGCGCCGACAGCCAGCGCTCCAGTTCGGCCACGCCCGCGTCGGTGATGGCATACAGCCGTCGCTCGGGGCCGGGGCCTTGCTCGCCGCCGACCTCGTCCACCCGGCCGTCGCGTTCGAGCCGCCCCAAGGTCGAATACACCTGGCCAGACCGCAGCGGCCGGTCACCCGCCAACCGCTCGTCGAACGACTTGCGCAACTCGTAGCCGTGCTTCGGCCGATCCTCCAACAACCCCAGCAATCCATGCGCAACGAGGGTCATGGCGCACACTAACCACCGAGTGGCTAGCCGAGTCAAATCCACACGCGGCTAGCCGACGACCTCCGAGGACTCGTTGCCGAGGAGGTAGCGGGGGCCCGTGCCGAGGCGGGCGGCGCCGTCGTTGGGGTTGTATAGCTTGCAGCGGTGCAGGGTGAGGCAGCCGCACCCGATGCACGAGCTGAGCTCGTCGCGCAGCGCCTGCAGCAGACGGATCCGCTCGTCGAGGTCCCCGCGCCAGCGGGCCGAGAGCCGCTCCCAGTCGCGCTGGTTCGGCGTGCGC
>JAFATL010000219.1 GCA_019243975.1 Actinomycetota bacterium
GCACACCCACCCGTTCCTCAACGTCGACCAGCTGCAGCCGGGCGACAGCGTGATCTTCACCACCGCGGCGGGACGCTTCGCCTATGTCGTCGACCAGACGATCATCGTGACGCCCGATCAGCTCTGGATCGTCGACCCGACACCGGATGCCACGTTCACGATCTTCGGGTGCCACCCCAAGCACCAGAAGACGCACCGCATCGTGGTGCGCGGCCACCTGGTGGCGGCCGACCGCACGCCGCAGCCCGCCTTCGGCGGGGGACAAGCTCAAGCGGCACCCGCGCCGTCGCACCCGGCACCCGCGCCGTCGCAACCGGCGCCGCCCCCGTCGAGCACCACCACCACGACGCCCCCGCCGAACGCGGGCGCCAGTTGCTCGAAGATCTGCCTGCGGCCCTGACCTAAGACGGCGCGAGCGTCGGGAAGTCGGCGCGCGTCAGGCCGGCCGCCGTGAGGGTGCCGTCGCCGCGCGGAACTTCGACGGGCTTGTCGTCAAGAGCGAACAGCACGCTCGTCACCGACGGGTCGGCGGTGGCGGTGAACACGATCTGGGCGATGGCGAGGATCTGCTCCTGGCTCGTCACACCGACGAACGTGCCGCTGACGTCGATCGTCGCCACACCCTGCTGCACGCGCAGGCTGAGCAGCCGGGTGCCCACGTTGATGGCGCTGCGGAACCCTTGGGACGACTCCTGTGCCGTGGGTCCGCCGAGGAGGGCGGTGAGCGACTTGAACAAGGTGGCAGGCGGCGTCACCTCACGGCCGACGGCGATCATGCGGTTGGCGCTGACCAGGAAGACGGTCACGCCTTCGGTCGGTTGGGGCGCGCCGGGCGCGGTGGGCGGCGTGGTCGACGGCACCAGCAGCCCGAACGGCACGTCGCTGCGGGGCAGGGCGCGGGCGTGCGAGTCGGTGGGCACCCCGCACGCGGCAACCAGCGCCGCCACCAGCACGGCGGCGGCCATCACGCCGCCGAGGCGACGCTTCACGTGTTGGCCACCGGCAGCTCGACGACGAAACGAGCGCCCCCGCCGGGCCGGTCCTCCACCCACACCTCGCCGCCGTGCAGGCGCACGTGCTCGCTCACCAGGGACAGACCCAGGCCGACGCCGTCGTCGTTGGCGCGCCGGCCGGCCACCGCCTTCCCGCGGGCGAAGCGCTCGAAGACGTGCTCGCGCTCCGACGGGGGCACGCCGGGGCCGGCGTCGTCGACCTCCAACCGAACGCGACCGTCGCGACGCGCCGCGCCCACACGCACCACGCCACCGCCGTACGTCTCACCGTTGGCGACCAGGTTGGCGACCACGCGCTCCACCCGGCGCTTGTCGGCCCGCACGACCAGGCGCGAGGTGGCCGCGTCGAGGTCGATGGGGATGGCATGGTCGGCCGCCGCGTTGACGGCGTGGCGCACCAGCTCGCCGAAGCGCACCTCCTCGAGGTCGAGATCGGCCGCCCCCACGTCGAAGCGGGAGATCTCCAGCAGGTCCTGCACCAGCCGCTCGAACCGATGGAGGTCGGCCGCCAGCAGGTCGAGGGCCCGCCGGGCCCGCTCGGGCATCTCGTCCCGCCGCGCCTGCATCACCTGCAGCGAGGTGGCCAGCGTCGTGAGTGGCGAACGCAACTCGTGGCTGACGTCGGACGCGAAGCGCGCGTCCCGCTCGATCCGCCGCTGCAGCGCGTCGACCATGCGGTTGAACGACGACGCCAGCACGGCCAGGTCGCTGTCGGTGCCCGCCTCGAGACGCGTGCCCATCTGTCCGCCGGCGATGTCGGCGGCGGCGCGCGCGGCAGCCGCCAGCGGGGTGAGCACGCGGCCGCTGGCCCACCGCCCGACGCCCGCCCCCGCCAGCGTGGTCACCGCGGCCGCACCCACCAGCGACGCGCCGAGGATGCGCAGGGTGCGGTCGAGCTCCTGCAGGTTGAACACCTCGAAGTACAGCGCGTCGACGCCCGGCAGCGGTACGCCGACCGCCAACTCCGGCACCCGGGCCAGCCGGAACCGCTGCCGGGCCGGGTCGCCGTTGCTCACCCGGTTGCGCAGGTTGCTCGGCAGCGCGTCACGCCCCACCGCCAGCGAGGTCGCGAACCACACCTGGCCGCGGCGCAGCACCGACTGCGAGCCCGCGCGCGTCTCCAGCGATGACAACAACTGGGGCACGTCGGGGCGGGCCGACCGCAGGCCGGCGCGCAACAGCTGCGCGTTGACGTAGGCCTGGCGCACGGCCGAGCTCTCGCGCTCGCGCACGAGGTAGCTGCGCGTCAGGCCGTACGTGAGCCCGGCCAGCGTGAGCGACAACAGCAGCGCGCCGAGGGCGAAGGCGGCCGTGATGCGCGCTCGCACACCCAGCCCGGCCCTGCGCCGGGGCACGCCGGGCCCCGCCCGGCCATCAGGCAGCGGGGAAGCGTCGGCGTCGGCCATCGTCAGGGCTGCAGCTTGTACCCGAGCCCGCGGACCGTCACGACGTGGCGGGGCCGGGCGGGGTCGGGTTCGACCTTGGTGCGCAGCCGCCGGACGTGGACGTCGACCAGGCGGCCGTCGCCGAAGTAGTCGTA
>JAFATL010000344.1 GCA_019243975.1 Actinomycetota bacterium
GGGCTCGTCGATCCGGGTGTGGGCGCCGTGGAACCGAAGGGGGTGCCTGGAATGAGGCCGCCGAACGGCGGCAACGTCGTGCTGACGCCCGCCGGGCGCGGCGTTACGCGAGGCGACGGTGTCGTAACCCTGCCCACGGTTGACCCCGGACTGGCCGCCTCTTCAGCGGGACGCATCGCCGACATCGGCTGGCTGGCGTTGTCGCCAGCGTCGAGTGATCGAACTGGTGTCGCGGTGTGAGTCGGTGGGGCGGGCAACTTGTGAGTGACCGTCCGCGGAGCATTCGTGGTCGACGTCAGGCTCACGCCGACAGCCAGGACCACTGCCGCGAGACGCCCCCCTGCGCTCATGCCTCGAGTGTCGGTCACGGCCATGGCGCGCGCCATGGCGCGGGTGGACGAGTCAATCAACCGATGAGACGGTGGGCGATGCTGAGGGCGGTGTCGATCGGGATGGCGTAGCCGACCATGACGCCGGCGGCGTCGAGGCCACCGGCGGTGACCATGCCGACGACATCGCCGGCGGAGTCCACAAGCGGGCCGCCGGAGTCGCCTGCTTCGACGGGGCCGACGAAGGCGATGAGGTTGCTGAGCAGCTCGTCGGGGTGGCCGGGGTCGGCCGCCCGCAGGGTGTGGTTGAGGTCGATGACGACACCCGAGGTGGCGGTCAGCGCGGTGGCGCCGGAGGCGGCGTTGCCGACGGCCATGACGGCGGCACCGAGGTCGATCATCGACGCGCTGCCCGTCGTCACCACGGGGAGACCGGAAGCGCCGACCAGGCGAATCACGGCGACGTCGTTGACCGGATCAGTCCCGACGACCCGAGCGCTGTAACGGGGGCCGGTCCCGCCGACGACGGCCACGATCATGCCCGGGTCGGCCACCACGTGGGCGTTGGTGAGAACGAGCCCGTCGGGCGTGAGGACCATGCCGGTGCCCTTGGAGATCGTGCGAGGCCGGGTGTTTTCGATCACCGCCACCTGGCCGCCGATGCGGAAGGCGAGGTTCGGGCTCGACTGCGTGCGCCAGAGGGCGGCCAGGGCGGCGGACAGGTTCTGGGCGGCCGCCGCAGTGGTCGGCGTGACCTCGGCCTGTCTGGTCACAACGGTGGCGGGTGTCACCGCCCGCACCGAGCCGGTTGTGGGTGCGTTCACAGCTGGCACCGAGGAGGTGCTCGTCGTCGACGGCGTGGTGGGGGACGGGGTTGGGACCGTCGTGAAGATGTCGGGGTGGCCAGTCGCCGACCGAGACGTGATGGGCGTCGACGAATCGGCCCGGCCCAGCATGAGAAGTACCGCCGCGGTCACCACCGACGCAGTCAGCAGGCACCGTCCGAATGCTCTGGACAGTCGCTCGCTGCGCGTGCGCCGACGTCCCTGGCTCTGCATGTCCGACACGAGCAATTCCCCCCTTGCCCAACCAATCGGCAGGGGGAAAGCAGAAATGAGCCATTGGCGCGACTCGTAGACTCGCCCGGATGACGGACGGCCCGCGGCTGCGGTTCTCTCCCGCCCCCACGGGCTACCTGCACGTGGGGAGCGCGCGCAGCGCGCTGTTCAACTGGCTGGCGGCCCGCCATGCCGGCGGCCAGCTGTTGCTGCGTGTCGAGGACACCAACGCCGAGCTGTACAAGCCCGAGTACCTCGACAGCATCCTCGTCACCCTCGACTGGCTCGGCATCGGCTTCGACGAGGAGCCCGTGTTCCAGTCGCAGCGGGCCGATCGCTACGCGACGGCGACGCAGGAACTTCTCGACGGCGGGTTCGCCTACTACTGCGACTGCACGCCGGAGGCGGTGAAGGAGCGCACCGCGGGCAACGCCACGCCCGGCTACGACGGCTTCTGCCGCGACCGCAAGGTCGCGCCGGGGCCCAACGCGGCGGTGCGCTTCAACGTCCCCGACGAGGGAACGCTGGCCTTCGACGACATCGTGCGCGGCCGCGTGGAGTTCGAGCTGGCGGCGCTCACCGACTTCGTGATCCAGCGGGCCAACGGCACGGCCACCTTCTACCTACCGAACGCGGTGGATGACGTCGACATGGGCATCACCCACGTCGTTCGGGGTGAGGACCTCATCAACGTCACGCCCAACGTCCTCCTCATCCGCCAGGCCCTCGGCAACGACGAGCGGCCGGCGTTCGCCCACCTGCCGCTCATCGTCAACGCCCAGCGCAAGAAGCTGTCGAAGCGGCGCGACGACGTGTCGGTCGAGGACTTCCGCGCCCGCGGCTACCTGCCCGAGGCGTTCCGCAACTACTTGGCCGTGCTCGGCTGGGGCCCGAAGGACGGCGTCGAGGTGCGTCCCATCGAGGAGATCGTGGAGCAGTTCGCACTCGAGGACGTCGTCAGCTCGCCCGCTTTTTTCGACTCGCAGAAGCTCGACCATTTCAACGGCGAGTACATCCGCGCCCTCGACACCGCCGAGTTCACGCAGCGCGTCGACGGCTGGCTGCCGCCCGAGTGGGACCGCTCGCGCTTCGAGAAGGTGGCGCCGCTCGTGCAGGAGCGCATCAAGAAGCTCGACGAGGCGCCGGAGATGGTCGACTTCCTGTTCCTCAGCGAGGTCGTGATCGACGACGACTCGTGGCAGAAGGCCGTCGCCAAGCTGCCGCAGGCGGCCGCCGTGCTCGACGCCGCACTCGAGCGGTACGCCACCGTCGACTGGAACGCGGCGGCGCTGCACGAGCTCACCGCCGCCATCGCCGAGGAGCACGACCTCAAGCTCGGCAAGGCCCAGGGCCCGATCCGGGTGGCGGTGACCGGCCGCAGCGTCGGGCCGCCGCTGTTCGAATCGCTCGAGGTGCTCGGCCGTGACGTCACGCTTGCCCGCCTGCGCACGGCGAGGGAGCGCCTCGGGTAGTGCTGCTGGGTCCGCTCCGGTGGGTGATCAGGGGGATGACGCTCCTCGTCGCTCTCCTTCTTCTCTACCTCGGCGTGACGTTCGCGCAGGTGTGGCTGGCGTCGCGCCGTGACCAGGCTCGCCCGGTGCAGGCCATCGTCGTGCTCGGCGCCGCCCAGTACGCGGGCCGGCCCTCGCCGGTGTTGAAGGCGCGGCTCGACCACGCCGCCGACCTGTACAACCGCCACCTGGCCGACGTCGTCGTCGTCACCGGCGGCCGGGAGGCGGGCGACATCACCACGGAGGCGGCCGCGTCGGCGCAGTACCTGGGCACCAAGGGCATTCCCGACTCGCACATCCTGCGCGAGGTGCAGGGCCGCACCTCGTGGCAGTCGCTCGCCGCCGCCGCGTCGTTCCTCAAGGCGCGCAACATCAAGACGGTGCTGCTCGTGTCCGACCCCTTCCACTCGGCCCGCATCGCGGCCATGGCCAAGGAGCTCGGGCTCACGCCCTACGTGTCACCCACCCGCACCTCTCCCATCCACGGCTCGTCGGCCGTGCCCTACTTCGGCAAGGAGACGATCGCGGTGGCGGCCGGCCGCATCGTCGGATTCCGCCGGCTCGTCGGCATCGACAAGAAGCTCAACCAGGTCAAGGCCAAGGCTTCCGGCGGCTGATACCGCCTTTGGTAACGTGACGCTCCGCCCATTCGGGGGTGGTGTAATCGGCAACACAACTGGTTCTGGTCCAGTTATTGGGGGTTCGAGTCCTCCCCCCCGAGCCAAAGCTGGCGAACTGACAGGCGAAACGTGCGCCAGAGCGCACGCTTCGCCTGTCACTACGCGGAGCGGCGCCGTCTACGAGCGGCGCGTCTTGTCGAGGTAGAGCAGGAGCTTGTGGGCGGCGAGCATGACGTCGGTGTGCTCCCACTCGGCGGCCCGGTAGTAGCAGGCGATCAGTCCCATCCGGTGCACGCGACGGAAGTCGCCGAACACGAAGGCGTAGCGGGCCTTGGACTCGTCGGGTGCGCCGTCGGTGAGACCAAGGTGCCACGACCCGTAGTCGGCCCACCCGTGCGCGTCGAGGAAGGCGTTCTGCTCATCCGCGCGCGGTTGCACGTCGGCCCAGCGACTGCGCACCCGGTACTGGCCGGCGTCGATGAGCTTCCGCGCCCTGGTTACAGCCTTCCGGTTCACCGTGTACGAGGCCACGGAAGTAGTCCTCTCCGGATCGGCCCGTGCCTATCCACGGTGGATCGGCGACACCGCGACCGTAGGCTCTTCGGTCGTGGCGGACGAGCATGAAGTCGACGGGCACCTGGTGGCGGTCCTCAACGAAGTCCTCGATGCGGTCTATCAGGCCAAACAGGCGGACTGGGCAGCATCGACGTCACCGCACAGGGCGACGTTGGATGAGCTGTTGGCATTCCTGATCGATCAGTCCGGCCGCCTCATGATCGCCGAGGAGCGCATCGAGGGACGTTCTCCGGATGTGTCTCCGCCGAGTACGCACCAGCGAGGCAACCTCGTTGCCGACGCCCACGGAGACGTCGAGCTCGCGATCTCACTTCTCACGGAACGCTTGGACGGCGTCATCAATGACGCGCGTGCGCGCGCGGCACTGATCGCCGACTCGCCGGAGGCGTCGACGCTGCTGGAACTTGCCGATGGCTTGGAGGCACGCGTCCGCCGTCTGACGACGTAGGTTGAGGAACATGAGGGCGGTCGCCGCATTCATCGGGCACGGCAGCCCGATGAACACGCTCGAGCGGAACCGGTTCACCGATGCGTGGCGGGCATTCGGTCGTCAGGTTGCTCGTCCCCGCGCCGTGTTGGTGGTCTCGGCGCACTGGTACACCAATGCCACGGCCGTCACCGCCATGGCGCGGCCGCGCACCATCCACGACTTCTACGGCTTCCCCGACGAGCTGTTCGCCGTCGAGTACCCCGCGCCGGGCGATCCCGAGGTCGCCGCCGAGGTCGCCGAGGTGGTGAGGCCAACCTGGGTCGGCGCCGACCACGACAGCTGGGGGCTCGAC
>JAFATL010000480.1 GCA_019243975.1 Actinomycetota bacterium
GGACGACGGACGGACACGAAGAAGCTTCGCGAACGACTGATTCGCGCGGGGTTGAAGGAGGCGGCCTGCGAGTGGTGCCACGTAGTCGCTTGGATGGGGAACCCGGCACCGCTCGAGCTCGACCACATCGATGGCGACCGCTTCAACAACCGGCTCGAGAACCTGAGGATCCTCTGTCCTAACTGCCACGCGCTCACACCGACGTACTGTGGAAAGAACAAAGGGCGCGTGGTGGAACAGGTATACACGCTGGCCTTAGAAGCCAGTGCCTCCGGGCTTGGGAGTTCGAGTCTCCCCGCGCCCACCGGAGTTACTCCTCGATGATGTCGGGGAGTTCGGTGTCGCCGTCGGGGGCGGTGCCGGGGCCGGCGACGGCGGCGAGGTGGGCGATGCCGGTGGAGAGGCCGCTGGCGAAGTCGCCGGCGCGGAAGTCGGCGGTCATGGCTTCGATGGCCGTCTGGCAGGCCTGGTCGCTGATGCGCTCGCGCACGGCGGGGGCGGTGACGATCTCGACGCGCCGCTCGGGCGGCGCCACCAGCAGGAGCACGGCGGGACGCGAGTGCAGGCCGGCGTCGACGAACAGCTTCTCGGCGTGCGCTCGGGCGTCGGTCTCGGTGGGGCCCAGGTAGACGCAGAACTGCAGGCCGGTCTCTTGCTCGGCCGCGTGCACGGCCACCTGGACCTGGCGGTGTGCCTTCTTGCTCAGCCGCGTCTTACCAGCCACCGCTGGCACCTCCCCCGCCGAAGCCACCGCCGCCACCACCGCCGAACCCGCCACCGCCGCCGAAGCCACCCCCGCCGCCCCAGAAGATCGGACCCGCGAACCCGCCACCAAAGCCCCGCCAGCGGCGGCGCCGGCCGACGTTGCCGAGGATCACGAAGAAGATCAACCCGACGATGATCACGGCCACGAGCCACCCGGGTGTCGACGCCTGCTGCGGTTCCGACGGCTGCACGGGCGGGAGCACGCCAACCTGCGTGTCGCCGAGTACCTGCCGGATCGCCTGCTCACCCTGGAGGACGGCCTCGCCGGGCTGGTTGTCGCGCAGCAGCGGCGTCATGCGGTCGTCGAGGATGTGCTGCGACTGGATGTCGGTGAGCGTCCCCTCGAGGTGTCGACCCACCTCGATGCGCAGCTTGTGGTCGTCCCACACGACCAGCAGCAGCACACCGTTGTCCTTGTCCTTTTCGCCTACGCCCCACTGTCGCGCCAGCTTGATGCTGTAGTCCTCGAGGGCGTCGGAGCCCGTCGTGTGGACGATGGCCACCGCGATCTGGTTGCCCGTGCGCTTCTGGTAGTCGAGCAACTCGGCGTTGATCTGCTGCGCCGTCGAGTCGGGCACCACGTGCACGGTGTCGACGAGCGGCGCGCTGAACGAGGGGAACGGCGAGGGCTTGCCGCCCGCCGCGGTGGTCAGGAGCACCACCGCCATCGCGGCCAGGACCGCGACGCGGCGCGAGAGCCTCACGGCTTGACGGTCGTGGGTGGCGCGGTGGTCGACGGTGCCTCGGACGGCGCCGGGCCGAGATCGACGGTCGGCACGTCACGCGACTCGGTCGAAGCGGTGAACAACGGCTTCTTGTCGAAGCCGAACATGCCCGCCAGCAGACTGCGGGGGAATCGCCGGATGCTGGTGTTGTACTGCGTGGCCACGCCGTTGTAGTCCTGTCTCGCCACAGCGATGCGGTTCTCGGTGCCCTCGATCTGCGACTGCAAGTCGCGCACCGCACCGGTGCTCTGCAGCTGCGGGTAGTTCTCGACGATCACAAGGAGCCGGGACAGGGCAGCGCCCTCCTGGTTGCCGGCAGCAACCTTGTCGGTCGCATTGTTGGCGCCCGAGTAGTTCTCCCGGGCCTTGGCCAGGTCGCCGAACACCTTCTGCTCCTGGCCCAAGGTGCCCCGGACGGCACCGACCAGCTGCGGGATCAGGTCGTGGCGGCGCTGCAGCTGGGCGTCGAGGTCGGCGAACTTGTTGTCGACCGCCTGCTGCTTGTTGACCATGCCGTTGTAGGACGCGATGAGAGGCAGGACGATCACGACGAACACGCCCACGACCACGGCGACGGGGATGAGCCACCGGGGCCGTGACTTGGGAGGGGAAGTGGGGATGGCCATGGCCGGAACCCTAACGCCGACCCCGTCGCTACTGGCGTTGCGGCGCCCGCCGTGGCCGCAAGTCGGGTTGCCGCCTCGGTTGCCCAGAAAAGAGCACTTCAGCCCGGGGTGCTCCGTGCCGATGCAGTTGGAGATGTCTGCCACGCCCATTCCCGCCTCATCTGACGACGCCGTGATCCAGGCCATGGATCAGCTGGTCGCCGTCATGCATGAGATCAGCCACCGGAACGAAGAAGCGGCCCGCCGTGTGGCCGAGATCCGGGAGATGCGGGCCCAGGGCCTGTCCTACCGGGACATCGCCACTCGGGAAGAAAAGCCGCGTCTGGTCGAGCTCACCCGTGAGAACCTCGACGACCTGCTCGACGCCGGTGGGCGCCTGCGCCGCACCGCCGCCCGCACCCTGCACGAACAGGGGCTGACGATGGAGCAGATCGCCGAACTGCTCGGCGTCACCCGGCAGCGCGTGTCGGCGCTGCTGCGCTCGCGCCGCGCCGTCTAACCAGCCGGCCCAGCACCCATCCCGCCGCCACCAGGGCCAGTCCCAGGCCCATTGGCGCCCCCACGCCGACACCCGTGCGCGGCAACGCCTCGCCGAGGACGGTCGGCGCGCCCGACGACGGTGGCGGCGTCGAACCGCTCCCGCCGCCGCTGACCACCGGGGCGGACGCCGAGGCGGGGTCGACGATGATGTCGCCCTCCATGTGCGTGACGGGGTTGTTGGCGTTGGCCCCGCCGTGCACCGTGCAGATGTAGTGGTAGGTGCCCGGCGTGGTGAACACGTGCGAGTAGGGGAACCCCTGCGCCCGGTGCACGCCCGAGTCCCACAGCGGTTTGCCGTCCGGCCCCTTGGCGACTGCCGTGGTCGAGTGACCCGGGCAGCTCACCGGTAGCCCCGTCTGGAAGACCGGCGACTCGCAGCCCAGGTCCGACGGCGTCTCGTCGTAGGTCCACGTCACCGTGCCCCCGGCGGGGACATGCACCGTGGCCGGGCTGAAGGCGAAGCTCTTCATGCTCACCTTGACCGGCGCCGGCACGAGCGGCGCCGCCGCCGCCGTGGTCACGGTCCCGAGCGGCACGGCCACTCCCAGCACCAACGCCGCCGCTCCCCACACACGCCATGCCAGTCGCACTGGCACCTCCCCAGCAGTGGTCATACCAATCTTACGATGGAGGCGTGGATGGAGATCGCCTCGATAAGTACCGCTCGATGCGGGACTTCGACGAGACCGCCGAACCGGCGGGCGCCCGGCCTGATCCGTCGGCCGACGCCGACCGCTTCGTCGTGCAGGAGCACCACGCCACCAGCCTCCACTGGGACCTCCGGCTCGAGCGTGACGGCGTGCTCGTCTCGTGGGCAGTGCCGAAGGGCATCCCGCCCGACCCCCGCCAGAACCACCTCGCCGTCCACACCGAGGACCACCCCCTCGAGTATCTCGACTTCCACGGCGAGATCCCCGAGGGCAGCTACGGCGCCGGCAGCATGACGGTCTGGGACACCGGCACCTACGAGACGCACGAGTGGAAGGACAACAAGGCGACGGTCACCTTGCACGGCCGGCGCGTCGACGGTCGCTACGCGCTGTTCCAGACGCGCGGCAACCAGTGGATGATCCACCGCATGGATCCGCCCGCGGATCCGACGCGGGAGGAGATGCCCACCGACCTGCGCCAGATGCAGGCCACGCCGGGCGAGCTGCCCGACGACGAGGACGCCTACGGCTTCGAGGTGGCGTGGTCGGGTGTGCGAGCGTTGGCATTCGTGGAGGGCGGTCGCATCCGCCTGGTCGACGACGACGGCAACGAAGTGAGCGGCACGTTCCCCGAGATCCGCGCCATGGGACGCGCCCTGGGGGTCACCCAGGTCGTGCTCGACGGCGTGCTGGTCGCCACCGGCCCGGACGGCAAGCCCGACGTGGAACGCATGGCCCGCCGACTCTCGGCGAAGTCCGACAGCGCAGTGCGCCGGCTGATGGCGTCGGTGCCGGTGATGTACATGCCGTTCGACGTGCTGTGGCTCGACGGCCACGCCACGACCGACCTGCCGTACGAGGAGCGGCGGAAGCGCCTCGACGATCTCCACCTGGACGGTCCCTCGTGGAAGGTGCCGGCCACGCATGCGGGCCAGGGAAGTGCCCTGCTGGAGGCGGCCCGTGCCCAGGGGCTGCGCGGCGTCGTCGCCAAGCGCCTCGACAGCCCGTACCGCGTCGGCGAGACGACGCCCGACTGGATCGAGGTGCGCGCCTGATGGCTGCGTTCACATGGCCGAGCCAAGAGGTCGTCGACCTGGCCGACGGTGTCGTCGCCATCCTCCAGGGCGACGGCGAAGCGGGCGTGTCGAACGCCGGCATCGTCTCGCAGGACGGCCACGCGCTCGTCGTCGACACGTTCATGTTCCCGGAGATGGCCGGCGGTCTTGTCACCGAGCTCAGCCGGCGCAACGTCCGCACCCGACACCCGTCTACGACGGCTTCATGGCCGCACTGACCTCTCGACGAACTCGCCACATTTGACCGCGACTACGCGGTCAAGTGTGGCGAGTTCGCTTAGGGTTCGGCCGGTGAACGTGCGCGAGCTGCAGACGCCCGCCCTGCTCGTCGACAGTGCGGGCCTCGAGCACAACCTGGCGGCGATGGCGGCGGCGCTGCCGGGCGAGCGCCTGCGCCCGCACGTCAAAGCGCACAAGTGCACGGCGCTGGCCAAACGCCAGGCCGCGGCCGGCCACCGCACGTTCACGTGCGCCACGATCGGCGAGGTCGAGGGCATGGCTGCCGCCGGCTTGGGCGAAGACCTCTTGCTCGCCAACGAAGTCGCAGACGCGTCGCGCCTCGGTCGCGTCGTGGCCGATGGCGCGCGCGTCACGTTGGCCGTCGACTCGGAGGCGACGATCGACGCGGCAAAGGCAGGCGGCGTCACCGAGGTCCTCGTCGACGTGAACGTCGGCCTCCCCCGATGCGGTTGCGCACCCGACGACGCCGGCCGCCTGGCCGATCACGCCCGCCACCACGGGCTCACGGTGCGAGGCGTGATGGGCTACGAGGGTCACGTGGTCGGGCTCGAGGATCGGACCAAGCGGCTCGAGAGGACGGCGGAGTCGATGGAGCTGTTGGTGAAGGCCCACGCCGACGTCGGCGGCGATCTCATCTCGGCCGGCGGCACCGGCACCTTCGACATCAACACGTGGGCCACCGAGATCCAGGCCGGTTCCTACGCGCTGATGGACACCGCCTACGGCAAGCTCGGCCTGCCGTTCGTGCAGGCGCTCACCGTGCTGGCCACGGTCATCTCCGTGTCACCGGGGTGGGCCGTCGCCGACTGCGGCCTCAAGGCGCTCGGCATGGACCACGGCAACCCCACCACCGACGCGGGCGACGTGTGGTTCTGCTCCGACGAGCACCTCACGTTCAAGCCGTCACAACCGCTCGAAGTCGGCGACCGCATCCGCGTCATCCCCGCCCACGTCGATCCCACGGTGGCCTACCACGACGCCCTCTATGTCACCGATGGGGACGAGGTGGTCGAAAAGTGGCCCGTCGACCTCAGGGGTTGGTGAGCGGCAGCAAGGAGAACGCCGCTACCACGTCGTACTCCTGGTGGGCTGGGGACGCTGACAACCAGGGGTAGGGATGATTCGAAGCGTTCGCTCCGTCGCACTTGTCGTGACCATGTCGGCGCTCGCCTTGGGCGGGCCGCAGTTCGCAGCCCGAGCTGACAGCCTGCCGACGGTCGCCTCCGGCGGCGGGCCTTCGTCGGGGTGGACCGCCATCGCGTGGACGCTCGGCCGCGGCGCCCAGGGTTCGCTCACGATCCTCAACAGCAACGTGTCCGGGCCCGGCTTCGCGTCCCTGTACCTGTACGACGCATCCGACCGCGCCCTCGCGGGTGGCAATGTCGGCATCACCGGGAACATGGGCCATGCGCACCTCGAGGCGAGCCTCCCGCCCGCGGGGCCCGCGGAGCAGACCGTCACAACCACGGGCAGCATCCCGTACGGCGGGCAGGTCACCGTCACCTTCGACGGTCTCCCGCCCGGCACGTACAAGGCGATCTTCGTCGCCGGCGGCAACAAGCACGGCTGGACGTGGGCGCTCAACGGGAACGCTGCCGTCTCGGCACCCACTGCCGCGACCAACGGCACGGACGTCTACGCCTACTCGGCCAAGGACTTCACCGGCAGCGTGAGCACCCAGGCCTACGCCGGCGCTTTCGGCGTTTCGAGCATGGGCGCAGCCGCCAACGTCGCCACCCAACGCTCGATCAGCGCCAAGCACACGCTGGTGGGCATCGGCTTCTTCCCGGGCCCACAGGCCGTCAGGTCTGACGCCACCATGCACGGGCCCGCCGGCCAGTCGCGCAGCTGCGCCTGCGCGCTGAGCGACGTCACCGGGCCGGGCGCGGCCGGACCGGGGACCTGGACCTTCACCTACACCGCCCTTGGTGCGGGTACGTCGAACATGGCCGACGGTGTGCTCGGCGTGGCCGACGCGTACCTGCCGTAGCGGCGCGTCCTGGGGCGCGCTCTACGCCTGAAGGTCGGCGAGCTTGTCGGCCAAGGCGCGGAACGCGCGGCCGCGGTGGGAGATCTCGTGCTTCTCGTCACCCATCTCGGCAAACGTGCGGCCGTCACTTTCATCGGCGACGAACACGGGGTCGTAGCCGAAGCCGCCCAAGCCGCGCTGCTCGGTGGCGATGGTGCCGTCGACCACCCCGGTCGTCACGATCTCGCGGCCGTCGGGGAACTTGGCCAGCGCCACCGTGATGAATCGGGCGCGCCGGTCGTCGACTCCGTCGAGGTCGGCCAGCAGCTTGCGCACGTTGTCGGAATAGGTGGCGTCGGGCCCGGCGAAGCGGGCGGTGCGAACGCCCGGCGCGCCCCCGAGAGCCGCGACCTCGAGGCCGGTGTCGTCGGCGATGGCGGGCTCGCCCGTGGCGGCGACGATGGCGTCGGCCTTGAGCCGCGCGTTCTCCTCCAGCGTGTCGCCGGTCTCGTCGACGTCGGGAATGTCGGTGGGGCGCAGCTGCAGGTCGAAGCCGGCCAGCACCGTCACGATCTCGCGGGCCTTGTCGGGGTTGGCCGTCGCGAGGACGTACCGCACGTCAGCCGCGAGACGGAGGCGGCGTGGCCAGGACCGCCGCCTGGGCGTCGAGGATCGACGCGATCCCGTGCTCGGCCAGGCCGAGCAGGTCGTCGAGCTCGGACCGGCTGAACGGCAGGCCCTCGGCCGTGCCCTGCACCTCGATGAACCGGCCGCTGCCGGTCATCACGATGTTCATGTCGACCTCGGCCCGCACGTCCTCGGAGTAGTCGAGGTCGAGCAGGGCGATGGCATCGACCACGCCGACTGACACCGCCGCGCAGCTGTCGGTCAGCGCCGCCGCTTTGCCCTTGCGCGACAGCGCGTCGTGCAACGCGACGTAGGCGCCGCAGATGGACGCCGTGCGCGTGCCGCCGTCGGCCTGCAGCGTGTCGCAGTCAAGGACGATCTGCATCTCACCCAACGCGTTGAGGTCGGTGACAGCGCGCAGGGACCGGCCGATCAGGCGCTGGATCTCCTGCGTGCGGCCGGACTGCTTGCCACGCGCCGCCTCGCGGTCGGTGCGCTCGGACGTCGAGCCCGGCAGCAGCGAGTACTCAGCGGTCACCCAGCCCCGGCCGGTACCGCGCATCCACTGCGGCACCCGTTCCTCGATCGACGCGGTGCACAAGACCTTGGTCTTGCCCATGGAGACCATCACCGACCCGGGGGCGAACTCGGTGAAGTCGCGCACGAAGCTCAGGGGGCGCAGGTCGTCGGGTTCACGGCCG
>JAFATL010000538.1 GCA_019243975.1 Actinomycetota bacterium
ACCGATGAGATGGCGGCGGTCGATCGTGACGCGCCGGAACCCGTCGGCGTCCTGATTCATCGCGCGGGTGGGGCGGTGGCGCGCGCGGCAACGCGGATGTTGGGCGGTACCTACGGGCGGCATGTGTGCGTCATCGCCGGCAAGGGCAACAACGGAGGTGACGGGCGCGATGCAGCAGACCGTCTGCGCGACCGGGGCGCGCGCGTGACCGTCATCGACGCCAACGACGTGCCCGAGCGGGTGTCGGGCTACGACCTCGTCATCGACGCCGCCTACGGGACGGGGTTCCATGGCGAGTACCGCGCTCCCGATGTCGGCGACGCGCGCGTCCTGGCCGTCGACATTCCTTCGGGCGTCAACGGCGACACGGGCGAAGCCGTGCCCGGTGCCGTCTTCGCCCAGCACACGGTGACGTTCGCCGCCCTCAAGCCCGGCCTGTTGTTCGGCGACGGTCCCGCTCGCAGCGGCACCGTCGAGGTGGCCGACATCGGTTTGGACGTGAGCCGCGCATCGGTGCGCGTGCTGGAGGACGACGACGCTCGATCAGCCATGCCGCCGCGTTCGCCGTCCGCCCACAAGTGGGCGTCGGGTGTACTCGTGGTCGGCGGCAGCCCGGGCCTGGCCGGCGCGCCGTGGCTGGCTGCCACCGCCGCTCTTCACGTGGGCGCCGGCAACGTGCGGATGGCGGTTCCCGGCGCGAGTGGCTGGGAGCTGCCGCCGTCGGAGGTGTACAGCCGTCTGCTGCCGGTAGAGGACTGGGCGGCGACGGCGATCGAGGACGCGCGCCGGTGCAAGGCCGTCGTGGTGGGGCCCGGCCTCGGGCTCGACGAGTGCACAGGCGGTGAGTTGCGCCGGCTTCTCGCCGACGTGGAGGCGCCGGTGATCGCGGATGCGGACGCGCTGACGCTGCTCGGTCGGGATGCCGCCGAGGTGCTGTCCGCTCGGCCCGGCCCGACCGTGTTGACGCCGCACGACGGCGAGTTCGAGCGGCTGGCCGGCGGCCGTCCTGGCACCGACCGCATCACGTCGGTGCGCCAGCTGGCCAAGGAGACTGGGGCCGTGGTGCTGCTCAAGGGTCCGACGACCGTTGTGTGTCATCCCGAGGGCCGCGCGCTGCTCGCCACGACGGGCTCGGCCGCCCTGGCCACGGCCGGGACCGGCGACGTGTTGGCCGGGACCATCGCCGCCTTCGTGGCGCGCGGTGCGCACCCGTTCCTCGCCGCCGCGGCCGCGGCCCATGCGCACGGCGCCACAGCGCGCCGTCATCCCGTCGGGCTGGTGGCGGGCGACCTGACCCGATTGATTCCCGAATGGCTGGCGGGCGGGTGACCGAGCGCGCCTACCGCCCGGCGTGGGCCGAGGTGGACCTCTCGGCCGTCCGTGCCAACGCCGCCGCGCTGTCGGAGCTGGCGCCGTTGTGCGCGGTGGTGAAGGCCAACGCCTACGGCCACGGCGCCGTCGACGTGGCCAAAGCGGCCCTGGCGGGCGGCGCCTCGTGGCTGGCGGTGGCGTTGGTCGAGGAAGGCGTGCAGTTGCGCGACGCGGGCATCGACGCGCCGGTGCTGGTGCTGGCCGAGCCGACCGCCGATGCCATGGCCGAGGCCTACGCACTCGGCCTCACGCCGACCCTGTACACCGAGAACGGCGCCAAAACCGCCGCGGGCGCCGCCGGCGGCGAGCCGTGGCCCGTGCACGTCAAGGTCGACACCGGGATGCACCGCGTCGGCGCCTCGCCTGCCGACGTCGACGCGGTGGTCGACGCCGTGGTCACGTCCGGGTCGCTCGTCTTCGACGGGCTGTGGACGCATCTGGCCGTGGCCGACGACGCCGGGCAGGACGACTTCACGGAGGAGCAGCTGTCGCGCTTCGAGGCCGTCCGCTCCCGCCTCACGGGCACGGGAGCGGTGCCACGCATGGTGCACGCCGCCAACTCGGCGGGCGCGCTCGCACATCCGTTGGCGCGGTACGACCTCATCCGTTGTGGCATCGCGCTGTACGGCCACCGCCCGGCGCTGGCGTTGACGCCGTCGGTCGAGCTGCGTCCGGCGATGTCGTTGAAGGCGCGTGCGTCGTACGTGCGCGAGCTCGACGCCGGCGAGCGCATCTCGTACGGCCGGCGCTACGAGACGTCGCAGCGCACGACGATCGCGACCGTGCCTCTTGGCTACGCCGACGGCGTCACCCGGCGCCTGTTCGACGTCGGGGGTCAGGTGCTGGTGGGCGGCCGGCGTTGTCCCATTGCCGGGGTGGTGACGATGGACCAGCTCATGGTCGACTGCGGGACCGACGCCGACGTGCACGTGGGCGACGAGGTCGTGCTGATAGGCCGCCAAGGCGACGAGGAGATCACCGCGTGGGAGGTGGCCGAGCTGCTCGGCACCATCAGCTACGAGGTGCTGTGCGCCGTCGGCCCCCGAGTGCCCCGCGTGTACATCGGCCGCTAACTCGTTCTGGCACCAGATTCGGGGGCTAGAGGTACCGAATCTGGTGCCAGAAGCGAAGGGCGACAGGACGGGCAGAGTGATCTGGTCCACTCTGGGAGGGTGAATCGGGTGCGGTGGGTGGCGGCGGCCATCGGCGTGGTGCTGGTGGCCGGCGTCACGGCGGCGGTAGTGCACGACGACGGGAGCACGCCGCGATCCGTGCATCTCGCCGCGCCGTCCACCACAACGACCGAGTCGACGTCGACGTCAACCACCGTTGCCACGACGACGGCCGCGCCCGGCACGAGTGCGACACCGGGAACGGCGCGGCCGCGTGCCGCCGCGCCATCGGCGCCCTCGGGCTGGACGGCGTGTGGCAGCGGGCTG
>JAFATL010000635.1 GCA_019243975.1 Actinomycetota bacterium
AAGAGTGCTGGCGGATGCGTAGCACTCGTGCGAGGGAGGATTGATGGCAATCGACACCCTCCCCGTGGGGGCGTACCCGACGGCAGTGGTCGAGCGACTGATGGGGGCGTGCGAGGCGCTCAAAGCCCTCGCCGAGAGCTCGATGGAGCAGCTCGATCTCGCGCCCGACGACGTGACCCGCCTCACGGCGGCAGCCGACGCCGTCGAAGCGGCGTGGGCGATGCTCAGCGCGCGGCTCTGATCACCGCCGACTGATCACCAGCGCAGGATGGCGCCGATGCCCTGCTCGGGCGCGGCGGCCTTGGGGACGATCCGCACGCGCGCCCCAGTGCCGAGGGCGGCGCGGATCAACGCGTCGTTGAGCGGGCCAGCCACGGGATCGTCGACGCCCAGCGACCGCAGGGTGTCGGGCTCGCGCGACAGCGGCACCGGCTGCGTCGCGCTCCCCCACACCGTCTCGTCGCTGTCGACGTCGCCCGGCACCAGCAGCACATCGACGCGCGACTCGTTGAGTGCGGTGATGGTGGCGTCGGGCCCGTCGGCGGCCCGGTCGTGCTGGCCGCGCTCCTCGCGGAACTTCTCCAACACGGCGCGCGTGTCGGAGGCCACGACGGTCGCGACCAGACGGCTGGTCTGCTCGGCGATCTCGTCGACCGAGCCATCGGGGGCGCGGCCGCCTTCGACCACGTGCACCAGCTCGGCCACATCGCCGGGCAGGTCGTCCTTGATCATCGTCACGGCCCGCACGTCACCAGCAAGCACCACGAGGCGGCCGTGGATGCGCTCGACCAGGTCGGCCACCGCGCCGGCCACGTCGCGGGCGTTCTGCTCCCACGCGTTCTCGGCCCGGCGCTGGTAGCGCGCCTGCGACCAGCCGCCCGGCTTGGCCTTGTGCACCGGCGCGTCGGGGTCACCCTTCACCTCAGCCACCATGTCGGGGCGGCCGCGTGCGAAGGCGAGGATGTCGGCACCCGTGCGGTCGGCCAGCACCACCACGTGCGGCACCGTCGACTGCCGCCACTCCACCAAGGGCGCCAAGGCGGGGAACGGGCCCCAGCGCCCCACGTCGGCCGTCGGCGGTTCGGGCTCGTACTCGGCGTGCACCTCGCCGTCACCCTCGCCAACCACGACCGCCAGGCACTCGCCCCGCTTGTGGGCGTCGGCCACAAGGGGATCGACCTTGGCCAGCAGCTCCTCGGGGGCGCCGTCGTCGCGCAGGGTTTGGCGCAGCGTCTTCCAGCGCTGCTCCGACCTCTGGGCCGCGTTCTCCACCTCCGCCTCGGTCGTGAGGTACACGGTGAGGAACGGGCCGTGCCCCTGGGCCAGCTGGGCCAGGTCGGGGTCGGCAACGGCGGTGGGAGCGGGTCCGCGGGTCTCCATGATCGTCCTTGTACCCACGTGTGACGGAAGCACGCGCCCATCGGCGGCCCTCAGTCGTTTGCTGCCGCAAGGGCATGGGAACAACTCCTGCGAACCGAGGTGCAACAGAGCGCTCGGTATGGACGGGCCCCACATGGGCCCATGAGAAGGGAATTGTCCGTGCCTGCGACGCTCTATCGCTTGGTTGTGAGCTTCGAAAAGCTCGTCTACGGCCTGATCGGCTCCATCGCGGTCGGTGGTGTCACCGGCCCGTGCGAGGAAGACCTCCTCGCCTGCCCGCTCGCCTTGGCCACCAACGGGTCGGCGGCGGCCGACGTGGTGTGGCCCCAGGCCAGCTGACCCCGATGGACCTCGTCGACGTCGACATCAAGGTCGACGTCGCCCACGACGACGCCATCGTGTGGGTCGGCGGTGTGCTCGACCTCTATACGGCGTCGCGCCTGCGCGAGGCGATGCTCGAGCTGCTGGTCGGTCGCAACGACCCGTTCGTGATCATCCTCGACGTGAGTGCGGTGGACTTCATCGACTCCACCGGCCTGGGCGTGCTCGTGGCCGTGCTCAAGCGGCTGCGCCACATCGGCGGCGACCTCGTCGTTCGGGCGCCCAGCCCATCGCTGCGCCGGCTCCTCGCCGTCACCCGGCTCGACACCGTCTTCACCATGGAGGCGGCGCCCGACCCCGCGCCCGCCTAGATCCAGATCAGCTGACGTTCTCTTTGGTGAATCGGTCGCAGCAGCGGTCGGAGCAGAACCAGTAGTCGCGCCCGCCGACCGATGCGTGGGCCGGCGCATGCGCGGTCTCCACCTGCATGCCGCACACCGGGTCGATGGCGTATCCGGCCCCGCCGCCGAGGCGCTCGCGGTTGCGGTACAGCCAGTACAGAACGGCGAACAAGGCGAGGAACGCGACGTTGAGGAACGTCGTGTAGTTCCACGAGAAGTGCGTTGTCACGATGGTGTGGGGCCGCGTCTTGGGGATGCCGCCGAACACGGCGAACAAGCCCTCGACGACCAGACCGGCGGCCGCCATCACCGCGTAGAACACGGCGAACAACCGCAGCGACAGCTTCGTGCCGTAGTACTTGCGGTAGATCAGCACGAGGGGCAGAGCGATGAGGTCGGCGAAGATGAACGCCACCACGCCGCCGAAGCTGATGCCGCCGTGCCACAACGCCGCCGCCATCGGCACGTTGCCGATCGAGCACACGAAGCTGACGACGGCGATGAACGGCCCGACGACGACGTTTTCGAGGCTGGTCCAAAACCCGTGGCCGGTGAGGAACACGTCGTTCCAGGCGCGCATGGGCACGAGCACGGCGAGCAGCCCGGCCACCGTGTAGCCGATCACCAGCTCCTTCCGCAGCATGGTGATGTCGGCCATCGTGTAGCTGGCGGCGTCGGCCCACGCCGCCTTTGACGTGAGCTTGGTACGCCACGGCATGCGCTCGAGCTCGTGCTGGCGCTCCTCGGTCACGCCCGTCATCGCCAGATGGTCGTGCCCGTGCCCGACCATGCCTTGACGCAGGCGCTGGCGGGCCTGCTCGATCAGGTCGCTGCGGAGGACGAGGCCTCCGAGGGCCACGAGCAGCAGGATCATGATCGGGCCGCCGATGAACTCGGCCGCCGCGAATTGCCATCCCATGAGGATGAGCAGCACCACGCCCAGCTCGATCACCAGGTTGGTCGAGGCGAACATGAACACCATCGCCGAGAGGAAGTCGGCGCCCTTCTGGAACAACGACTTCGCCGTCGCGGTGGCCGAGTAGGAGCACGACGACGACACCATGCCGAACCCCGTGGCCCGCAGGACGGCGGCGGGGCGATGGTCGCCGAGCAGCCGTTGCA
>JAFATL010000694.1 GCA_019243975.1 Actinomycetota bacterium
TAGGTGCCGAGGCCGGAGTCGAGCTTGCCCACGTCGTGCAGCAGCGCGGCGGCCAGCACCGGCGGCGTCGCCTCGTGGCCCAAGGCTCGCTCCACCCGACGGGCCACCCCGACCGCATGGCGGCGGTCGACCCGGCTCATGCGGAACCACAGCTTGCGTTGCTCGGGCAAGAGCAGCTCGGCCGCCCACAGTTCGTTCTTCTTCGTCGGTCCCACGGGCACCACCGAACCGAAGAACCGCTTCACCAAGTGCGCGGCGCTCATCGCAGCAGCCGGAACCAGAGATCGATGGCGGGATTGAACACGCGGTCGAGAGCGCCCCGCACGCCGAAGACGAGCACGAACATCAACAGCATCGAGTACTGCCGGATGCGCAGGTACTGGGGCCACCACCGCATCGGCAGCAGCCGTTCGATCACCGCCGAACCGTCGAGGGGCGGGATGGGGATGAGGTTGAACGCGGCCAGGAAGACGTTGACGAGCCCGAAGTTGACGAGCACCACGTCGGCCAGTGGCGCGCTGCGCGGCGCGTAGAGCGCGTCGTAGATGTCGAGGTGCGACATCGTCACCCGCACGATGAGCCCGACGATGACGGCCAGCGTGATGTTGACGGCCGGCCCGGCCAGGCTCGTGAACATGCTCTGGTTGCGCGGGTCGCGCATCTTGCGCGGGTTCACGGGCACCGGCTTGGCGTAACCGAAGCCGGCGCCGGTAGTGAAGATCAGGATGGCCGGCAGGATGACCGAGCCGAACGGGTCGACGTGGGCGATCGGGTTGAGGGTGAGCCGCCCGGCTCGCTTGGCCGTGTCGTCGCCGAACAGCAGCGCCACCCAGCCGTGGCTGACCTCGTGCAGGATGATCGACGGGATCAGGACAGCAAAGAAGACGATCTGCCCCTCGGTGAGGCGCAGGGAACCGCGCGAGATCGCGAACGCGACGATCGCCAGCAGTACGACGACGACGGCGGTCGAAGACCGCTTATCGCTTCGAGGCGCAGTCAATGCAGAGGCGCGCCGCGGGGAACGCCTCGAGCCGGGCCGGCGCGATCGGCTTGGTGCAGGACTCGCACAGCCCGTATGTCTCGGCTTCCTTGTCGAGGGCGTGCTGCACCTCGTCGAGGGCTGCCTTGAGCTTGGTGGCCAGGGCCTCGGCCTCGCCCCGCTCCGCCGTGACCTGGCTGGAGTCGGCGAAGTTGGAGTCGTAGTTGAGATCGCCGATCTCGTCGAGCTGGCGCACCAGGTCGGCCTTTTCGGCCTCCAGTTGGGCGCGCAGATCGGCCGCGGCCACGTCAGACATGAAAAGAGACTACCTGGCTTTGGAGAACCGGGCGCGCGGGTGGGCCTGCTCGTACTGCTGGCGCCAGAGCTCCGGCGAGACCCGCGTATAGACCTGGGTGGTGGCGATGGAGGCATGGCCGAGCAGCTCCTGCACGAGCCGAACGTCGGCCCCGTGCTCGAGCATGTGGGTGGCGCAGGAGTGGCGCAGCACGTGCGGCGTGAGTCGCTCGCCGAGGCCCACCTGGTCGCCGTAGGCGCGCACGATCGCCCATGCCCCCTGGCGCGACAACCGGCCGCCGCGCTGGTTGAGGAACACTGCTTCGGCGTCGCCTCGGCGGGCCCAGCGGTTGGGGACCATCGCTCCCCTGCCCGCAGGTGCCAGCCACGCCTGCACGGCCTCGCGCGCCCACCGACCGACCGGCACCACGCGTTCCTTGCTTCCCTTGCCGAACGCCCGCAGGTAGCCGTCGTCGAGCGAGAGGTCGCCGAGGGACAGGCCGACAAGCTCGGAGATGCGCAGCCCGCCGCCGTAGAGCAGCTCGAGGATGGCGCGGTCGCGGCGCGCCACCGCGTCCTCCCCCACCACCGCGTTCAGGAGCGACTCCACCTCGGCCTCCGACAGCACCTTGGGCAGGCCTTGGGGCACGCGCGGGACGCCGACCTGATCGGTCGGGTCGGTGGTGGTGGCGCCTTCGTCGAGGCTGAACCGGTGCAGCGACCGCACGGCCACCAGCGCCCGGGCCACCGACGCCGGCTTCCGGCCGGCGGCGCGCAGGAACGCCACGTAGTCCTCGACCACCGGCTCGGTGACGTCGCCCAACCCGAGGCCGCGGCCGGAGAGGAACTCTTCGTAGGCCCGCAGGTCACGCCGGTACGCCGCCAGCGTGTTGGCGGCCCGCCCGCGCTCCACCGCCAACCAGGAGAGGAACTCCTCCGACTCGCGCGTGAGCGATGCGGCCACGAGTCAGAGCACAGTCATGGCATCGACAGCGTCGACGCCGAGAGCCCCCGCCACTGCTTCGTTGGTGACCGCGCCGCCCACGGTGGTGATGGCGTGCCGGAAGGGGGCGTCGCGTTCGGCGGCGCCCCGCACACCGTGGTCGGCCACCATCGCCACGAACGGAAGGGTGGCGTTGGTGAGCGCGTACGTCGAGGTGTGCGGCACCGCGCCGGGGATGTTGCCGACCGCGTAGTGCACGACGCCGTGCAGCTCGTACACCGGGTCGTCGTGGGTGGTCTCGTGGATGGTCTCGATGCAGCCGCCCTGTTCGATTGCGACGTCGACGATCACCGAGCCAGTCTGCATGCCCTGCACCATGTCGTCGGTCACGACCACCGGGGCGCGACCACCGGGCACCAGCACCGCGCCCACGACCAGGTCGGCCGACGCCACCGCCCGTTCGACCGTGCCGCGGTTGGAAGCCAACGTCATGATGCGGCCCTTGTGGATCTGGTCGACCCACCGCAGGCGGTCGAGGTTGCGGTCGAGCAGCAGCACTTCGGCTTCCATGCCCTGCGCGATCCACGCCGCGTTCCAGCCCACGTTGCCGGCGCCGATGACGACGACCCGCGCCGGTCGCACGCCGGGCGCGCCGCCGAGGAGCACACCTCGGCCGCCGTTCTCGCGCTCGAGGTAGTGGGCACCGATCTGGGGCGCCATGCGCCCGGCCACCTCGCTCATGGGTGCCAGCAACGGCAACGCGCCGTTGTCGAGCTGCACCGTCTCGTAGGCCAGCGCCGTTACGCCCGCGTCGAGGAGCGCCTTGCCCACCTTGGGGTAGGCGGCCAGATGCAGGTACGTGAACAGCACCAGGTCGGGACGCAGGAACGCGAGCTCGTCGGGCTGCGGCTCCTTCACCTTCACGACCAGCTCCGCGCCCCACGCCTCCGC
>JAFATL010000743.1 GCA_019243975.1 Actinomycetota bacterium
GGATCGCCACCAGGGCACCCACGGGCACGACCGCCAGACCTGCCAGCAGCAGCGCCACGAACCACGGCAACCCCAGCCCCGTCGCCGACGAGAAGTGGGCGAACATGGCGGCGCCCACGGCCACGAACGCGGCGTGACACAGCGACGTCTGACCGGCCGTGCGCATGAGCAAGGCGAGCGACACGAACACGACGACGAACGCGGCGCCGGTGGTGAACGTCGGCAGCTTCGTCCCCACCACCGACGGGATGGCGAGGATCACGACAGCGCCGCCCACCACGACGGCAGCGATCGTCGCGGGCGACCACCGGCGACGCTCGCCGGCCGCGCCGGCGTCGTCCTGGCGCGTCGATGAAGTCACGCGTCGCGGCGGCCACACGATCAGGGCGGCCACCAGAACGATGAACGGCAACGACGACGGCAGGCCGCCCAGCCCCGATCGCCCGGCCACCGCCTTGGTGAGCAACGACGCGCCGACGCCGAGGGCCACCCCGCCGCCGTAGGTGAGGAGGAGCCCGGAGAAACGGCCGATGGCCACGGCCCCAAAGGCCTGCACCACGAGCAGGGTGAGCAGGGTGGCGTCGAGGCCGAGGAACGGTGCGATCAATACGCCGCTGAGGGCGGCGAACACGGCTCCGATGATCCACGCCACGGTGCGCACGCGGTTGGGGCTGGTGCCCGTGAGGTCGAGGAGCTCGGGCGCATCCACCACCGCGCGCACGTGGGTGCCGATGCGCGCCACGCGGAAGAAGGCGAACAGCCCGACGGCGCCGGCCGCTGCCACCACCACCGCCACCGCTTGTTGGGCGCTGACGGCCACACCGGCGACGTGCATGGCCGTGCCCTTGATGAAGGGGTTGAGCTGTCGCGTGGCCGCGCCGTAGCGCCACTGGATGAGGCCCTGCAGCGTCAACAGGAGTCCCACGGTGGCGACGACACTTGCAACCGGGTCGCCGATGAGGCGGCGGGTGACGCGCTCGACGACGACGCCGGCGACGACGCCGACGAAGGCCACGGCGACGATCAGGGCGACCGGCCACGGGACGTGCCACTGCTGATGCAGCGTGTAGAACGCGAATGCGGCAGCGGCAGCGACCGCGCCGTGGGCGAAGTTGAAGACCCCGGTCGCCTTGTACGTGAGGGTGAGCCCCATGCCCGCCAGCCCGTACAGCGATCCCGCGGTCACGCCGACGACGATGAACGGCGTCAGCTCTCTCACGGGTTGCACCAGCCACACGCCGGCCCGTCGCCGCTGACCGGCCGCGTTCGTTTTCCCACGACCAATGGGCACTCGGCCCGATGGCGCAGCGCCCGCCCGGCCACGACCACGCGATCGACGTCGTCAATCGACGGGTCGGACAGGGGAACCCCGGCCGCGCGCAGGTCGAGACCATCCAACAGCGCCCGGCGCCGATCGGCGACGGCGCTGCGGGCGCCGAGCAGCCAGATGCCGTTGACGCCGGCCGACACCACGACCGCGGCGATGGCCACGGCGAGCCAGCCCGACTGGTCGGCCACGGCGGCCCGACCGGCGGTGCCGTTGGTGGCAGCGCCGATCACGGCCAGGCACAGCAGCTGCGCGATCACCAGCCAGCCGAACGAGGTACGGACGCGCGCCAGCGCCGCTCTCACGAGACGCGACTCCGAGCGCGCGGGCGGGTGGGCCGTGTGCCGGCCCCGTTGCCCGCAGTGCTGCCATTGCCGTTGTGCATGTCCTCGCGGGCAAGCAGCTGTTCGATGCGGTCCAGCTTGCGCCACTCGTCGCGCAGGTCGGCCGAGAGCCACGACGTGAGCCCGATGCCGATCAACGCGATGCCGAGCACGCCTCCCGACACGACGTAGGGGATCTGCTCGGCGGGAAACGGCGTACCGGCCACACCGTGGTACCCGATCAGTACGGCCACCAGGCCGGCGACGACGGCACCCGCACCGAGCGCCCGATCCCACTGGGCGCGCAGCCACGTCTTCAGATCCATGACGTCCGCACTCCTCTGCGTCGAAGTAGCTCCATGACGGTGACAACGAGACCGATGCCGACCAGCAGCACGGCGTAGACCGTGCGCAGGTCGAACGACCGCGGTAGGCGATGGGCCGCCGCCACCGTGCCGATGCGTTCCGTCGCTCGCGTGGCCGGCGGCGCACCAGCGCCACCACCACGAACGGCCGCCGGCTGCGGCGCCGAGCTGACATCGGAACCCTCGGCCACAGGCACGTTCGCGGCCGGCGCGCCGTCATCGGCGACACCAAGCACGCCGCTGGCGACGGTCGTGTTGGCGACCGACACCACCGCCCGGCCGATCGTGTACGTCGCGCTGGCCGGACTGACCGGCAGAGGCAAGTCCTGCGTCCGAGTGATGACCAGGCCGGCCGAGACGACGCCGTCGTCGGTGTTCTCGGCCCCGACCACGTGGGCCGTCAGCCCCGCGCTCTCGAGCACCGATTTGAGCGGTGACGCCTCGAGCGGCACGGTCGTCCCCGCCAGCACCAGACCGGCGGGCGTGTACGACACGCCGACACCGGCGACCGTGATCCCCTCAGCCGCGAAGGTCGCGGTTCGGGTCACCGGCTGTCCAGGCGCCCGGGAGGCTTTGCTGGTCGCCGTCACCCGCCCGATCGCCAGCGGACCGATCGATGTCCCCGTGACGACCGACGACGCGGTCGACGTGACGGTGTCTCCGTCAACGGTCACCTTGGCGCTGGCCGTGTACGAGCCGGCGCCCCCGAACTGCGAGCTCGGCCCCGTCGTGGCCGTGGCCTCGGCGTGGTGGTCGTCGCCGGCCGCCTCCATGGTGGCGCCCGGGGCATCGGTCGTGGCCTGTGGCTTCGAGGTCGAGCCGGCGACGGCAATGACGGGGTACA
>JAFATL010000763.1 GCA_019243975.1 Actinomycetota bacterium
CGCGGCTGGCATCCCACCGGATGTGGATACGACCCGTCGGCGACGCCAACCGCACCGCGAACGGCGGCAGGTCCCGGGGCAGGCGCGCCGCAACTTCTCGGCTGTCGGCCCGGCCGCCGTCGAGCACGCCGACGATCTCCTCGGCCAGCGCCTCGAGCGCGTCCACCTGTTGCTGGTCGCGGGGCAACGCGCCGCGGGTGAACACGCCGACGTCGGCGCGCGGCACCACGTAGTCGCTCCACCGGAACCAGATCTGCACCAGCGAGGGGTCCTCCCATGTGTTGGGAGCGACGTCCTCGACCCGGGCGTGCAGGGCGAGCAGCGCCGCTCGCGGCGCGCTGTCCTGGAGCCCACCCCAACCCGCCTGGACCAGGCGGTCCGCAGGGAGGCGGACCGCCGCGTGCGTCGCTGCCAACCGTCGCCAACGCACGCGCGCCGCGTCGACCTCCACCGATTCCAACCGGCTGCCCTACTCCGAAGTCGGCCCCGAGAACGACGGCGGGCGCTTCTCGCGATGCGAGGCCACGCCCTCGGCCGCGTCGGGCCCGCCGAAGCCGATGAACTCGTAGGCCAGAGACGCGTCGAACGCCGGGGCCATCACCCGGTACCAGTGGTTGAGGGTCTGCTTCGTCCACCGGATGGCGCTCTGGGCGCCGCCCGCCAGTTGGGTCGCCACCTCCAGGGCGCGCGCCTGCACCTGGTCGTTGTCCACGCACAGCGACACCAAGCCGATGCGCTCCGCCTCCTCGCCCGTGAGCGTGTCGCACGTCAGCAGGTAGTACTTCGCCTTCGCCATGCCGCACAGAAGCGGCCAACAGATCGCCGCGTGGTCACCAGCGGCCACCCCAAGGCGCGTGTGCCCGTCGATGATGCGCGCCGTGCGGCCGACCACTGACACGTCGGCGAGCAGGCCCGCCACCAGGCCGGCGCCGACAGCGGGACCGTGCATGGCGGACACAACCGGCTTCGAGCAGTTGATGACGTTGAGCACCAGGTCGCGCGCCTCCCGCATGACGCGCACCCGCATGGCGTAGTCGTCGATGATCCCCTCGACCAGGTCGAAGCTCCCGCCCGCCGAGAACGCCTTTCCCTCTCCCTGGAGCAGCGCCACCCGCGTCTCCGGATCGCGGTCAACCGCAAGCCACACGTCGGCCAACTCCCGGTGCATGGCCGGGTTGACCGCGTTCAACCCGGGCGCGTCCAGCACGATGCGCAACACACCGTCCACCGGCCGCTCGAACCGCAGGTTCGGAAAGTCGTCGTACGAAGCCATGCCCCGCAGCGTAGGGCCCTGCTTCTGGCACCCCGATCGGGTAGCCCGCTACCCGATCGGGGTGCCAGAACGAACAGTTAGCGGTCGGCGTGGGCGACGAGGGCGACGGTGTCGGCGGGGCCGAGGGTGACGACCTCGGACTTGGCGGGGTTGAGGCGGACGGTGCCGGACTCGTCGAGGCGGTAACCAAAGGCGGAAGCGCCGACGGCGGCGGCGGCAGCAACCACGGTGGCGAAGGGCACGGGTTCGGGGCCGACGAGGGCGCTGGCCGGGCGCATCTCGATGGCGGCTCCTTCGGCGTCGAACAGGTCGTCGAACACCGCCAGCAGCTCGGCCCGCTCCGACAGCTGCGCCATCAGCAAACTGGAGAGGGCGTTGCTGACGATGAGGTCGTCGACGCCGACGGGCACGGCCAGGGCGAGATTCTTCTGGTCGAGGAGCTCGGCGACGATGCGCACCTCCTGCGCGTTGCCGGGCGGCCACACGGCGCGGAGCCCGAGCAGGGTGAGCAGCGTGCGGGCGTCGGCGTCGTCGACGGAGAGCGCGTCGCGGTACCCCAGCACCACGACCTGCTGGGGATCGCCGTTGGCCCGCAGCCCGCGCAGGTCGTCAGGGCCGCCGTCGCCCGGCTGCACCTGCACGACTGCGTGCTCCATCGTGATGTTGGCCAGCGTCGCCGGATCGACGAGGTCGCGGTCGACGACGATGTCGACACGTGACCCGGCCGGGAGGAACTCGTCGAGCTCCTTGAGCACCTTGGCGCCGAACCGGCTCCAGCCGACGACGGCAACGTGGGTGGCCGCTCTGGCCGACGCACCGGCGGAGGGACGAGGCGGCACCGCCGGCAGGTCCTGCACGCCCGTGAACGCCACGGCCGAGTCGTCGGCCGCCACCAGGATCAGCTGATCGCCTGCGCCGAGAACGGTGTCGGGCGGCGGGTTGAGCTCGACCTCGCCGCCGGCCATGCGCCCGATCACCGAGCAGCGCTCGAAGGCGAGGAGCGCATCGCGGTAGGTGCGGCCGCCCAATTCGGGGACGTTCGTGAAGTAGATCTCGTCGCCGTCGAAATCGAGGAGATCCGCGAACACGGCCGACAGCCCCGCCTGGAGGCAGGCCTGGGCCGTGACCTCGGCGACCACATCATCGCTCGACACCGTCAGCACGCGACCGTCGGTGACGGCGCGCACGATCCGGGTGTTGTCGGCCTCGGACAGTTCGGCCACGACGTGGGGCACGTTGCCGTCGAAGGTGCGCAGGGCAAGGATCGTCTTCACCACGCCGGCGTCGCCGTCGGTGTCGCGCACGACCACCACGGAGCGGGCGTCCTGCACGGCGACGCGCTCGAGATCCTCGGGCGACGACGTGCTGCCGCTGCGGCACACGATCCGCGTGGTCTTGTGATCGGGGATGCGCTCCTTGAGCGTCTCCTCCATGTCGGTCTTGTCGGCGCGCGCCAGCACCACCACCGACGCCTGCTTCTCGCTCTCGTTGGCGATCACCAACTCACTGACGATGCGCGGCACCTGGTCGGACCAGCC
>JAFATL010000764.1 GCA_019243975.1 Actinomycetota bacterium
CGACGCCGTGGCGTCCATCCACGCCGCCCGCCTGCACCGTCGTCGCCGCACCGTGTACACCAACCTGGGCCTCCCCTTCCGGTGGGCGTGGGACCCCCGCCCCGACGGCAAGGCCCATCGACGCGTGGTGCGCGACATCGACGTGTACGGGTGCATGTCGCAGTTCGCGCTCGACGCGCTGAAAGCTGACTACGGACGACAAGGCGCGCTCACACCCGGGGGCGTCGACCTCCAGCGCTTTCAGCCGGGCGCCCCGCGTACGCCGACACCGACGGTCCTTTTCAGCGGCGCCATGAACGAGCGGCGCAAGGGCGCGGCGACGTTGCTCGAGGCGCTGTCCCTGCTGGTGAAGGACGGCCACGACGTCCGCGTCCGCCTGAGTGGTCCGGGTGACGCGCGCCCCTTGCTCGAGAACGCGCCGGAGGCGGCACGGGCGCATGTCGACGTCCTGCCCATCGGCGACCCCGACGACCAGACCGAGCGGTACGCGACCTCGTGGGTCACGGCGCTGCCGTCGCAGAACGACTCGTTCGGCATGGTCTTGGTGGAGTCACTGGCGTGCGGGACGCCGGTGGTGGCCAGCAACCACGCCGCCCTGCCCGAACTCGTCACGCCGGGCGTCTCCGGCACCCTGTGCGAGCCCGAAGATCCCGCGTCACTCGCGGCCGCCTTGGCGGCGGGGCTCGACCTGGCGCGCCGACCAGGAACGACTGCGGCGTGCCGCGCGTCGGCCGCGCCGTTCGACTGGGTGACGTCGGTGGCGCCGGCCATGGAAGCGCTCTACCGCGGCTGACGACTCGCTTTGGCGACCGACGTGTGCACGCGCTCCAGAGCCTCGGCCAGCGCGTCGACGGTGAGGGTCGCGGCCGTGCGCAGGCCGCCGTCGACGAGTCGGGCCCGAAGGGCGGCATCACTCGCCAGCCGTTCGACGGCAGCGGCGAGCGCGGCGGCATCACCGGGCGGGAACTGCAGGCAGTTGTCGCCATCGACGAGGAACTCGCCCGAGCCGCCGGTGCCGGTGGCGATCACCGGCGTGGCGCACGCCATGGCCTCCAACGGAACGATGCCGAACGGCTCCTCCCACTCGGTGGGGAACAGCACGGCGTCGGCGCCGACGTATCGGGCACGCAACGCACTCCGAGGGACGGCACCCGCGAAGCTGACCCGATCGGCCACCCCGAGCTCGTGCACGCGCGCGAGGAGACGCGACTCGGTTGCAGGGTCGGCCGGGCCCGCCAGCTCGAGGGTTGCTGCCGGTAGGTGCGCCATGGCCGCCACCGCGGTGTCGACGCCTTTGCGGGCGTCGAGACGGCCCACGTACAGCAGCCTCCCCCGCCAGGGCGCCGGCCGGGGCCCGGGGGCAACGGGGAAGTCGGCGGTGTCGACGCCGAGAGACGTGATCACCGACGACGGAAATGCCCAGCCGGTGTGATCGATGGCCCGCTGCCGCGTCGTCTCGCTGGCGAAGCAGAACGTACCCGTGCTTCCCAGCGCGACCGGTGTGGTGGGGACACCGGTTGCGCCTGCCACCAGCCGCCCCAGACGCGGACGGGTGGCGAACATCCGCAGCCACGGGTCGACACGCTGCGCGTAGGTCAGCCAGTCGTCGCAGATCACGTACACGAGCGGAACCTCTCCGCCGACGAGATCGGACAGCAGCGCCGACGAGAGGCCGGCCATGTGCCATAGCGACACCACATCGGGCTGCACAGTGGCGATCGCCTCCGCCAGCAGCTTCCGACTGGCGCGTTCGCGCGCCAAGCGGGCACCCACGGGCGGTGCCGCCAGCACTCCGCCTTGACCCAGCGCGGCCGGCAGCCGTCGCCACACGTCGTGCTCGGGCGCGTCGGGTACGCCCGCCACCCGGTGATCACTCGTCAACACGGTGACCTCGTGACCGGCGCGCCGCCATCGCTCGACGACGTCGTGGCACGAGTGCTCGTACCCGCCGTAGCTGTGGGGCGGGTACAGGTTCTGGACGACGAGGATGCGGGTCATCCCGTGACCACCGGCGCCGCCTCCACCAGCTGCGGCGCGCTCTGCGAGCGCGGCCCGAACACGAGCTTGCGGCCGTGGAGCCGCAGCCACTGACGCTGCTCGCGGCGCCCCTCGCCCCTTACACCAGGCGACGCAAGACGGAGCGCGACAGCGAGAGCGCTGACCAGCGCCAACCCGCGCGCCGCCAGCCGGCCGTGCACGAGCGCGTACCAGTCGTAGGTGGCGTCGACCCAACGAGCCGTGCGCCACGGTCCCCACGCCAGGTCACCCGCGGCGTTGCCCACATGCACGACGTCGACATCGCGGTCGAACCACACCCGCCATCCCGCGCTGCGCACCCGCCAACACAGGTCGAGGTCCTCCACGTACATGAACCACCGCTCGGAGTAGGCCGTATCGCCGTCGACCGCGGCGGCGCGAATGCAGTGCACGGCGCCGACGGCCCAGTCGACCTCGCCCGACGCGTCGTGGGGCGCATCCCCGAGGAGCCAGAAGCGACGGCCGACCCAGCCCCGCCGGAGCAACGGGGGCAGCGAGGCGGCGGCGCTGACGGTCGCCGAGGGGAAGCGGTACACCGAATGCTGCAGCGTGCCGTCGGGATTCACGAGGCGGGGCACCACGACCGCGGCGTGGGCATCGCTCCGCAACACGGCGACGAGACCGGACAACGAGCCGGGCGCGGGCACGGTGTCGGGGTTGAGGGCGATCAGCACGGGCGCGTCGGTGCCGGCCAGCGCCCGGTTCATGGCCCGGGCATACCCCTCGTTGGCGTCGTTGCGGATGAACCGCACACCCGGGTGGGTGGCCATGACGCCGGCCACGTCGTCGGTCGACGCGTTGTCGACCACCACCACCTCGGCCGTGAGCGGCGCCAGCGCCGCGGGCAGGGCGCGCAGGCACCGGTCCAACAGATCGGCGGTGTTCCAGCTCACGATGCCGACGCGCACGTCGGCTGCGGAAGGCACGCTCATCGGGTGAGCTGAATGGTAGGTGGCGCCGGGGTTTTGGCATTCTCGATGCAGTGCCAGGGCCCCGCCTGTCGATCATCGTGCCGTTCCGCGACCGTCGAGCCATGGTGCGCCAGCTGCTCGACGCGCTCGACGCCCAGACGGCCGCCGACCTCGAGGTGGTGATGGTCGACGACGGCTCGACCGACGGCGCGCGCGCCGAGGTGGAGC
>JAFATL010000122.1 GCA_019243975.1 Actinomycetota bacterium
CTCCACCTGCCAGGCACCGCCCGGGTAGTCGTCGACCACCTCGGCGGCCACTTCCAACGCCAGGCGCGTCTTGCCGCACCCGCCCGGCCCGGTGAGGGTGAGCACCGACACACCTCCCGCCAACTGCCGGCACGCGTCGGCCAGCTCGGTGCGGCGGCCCACGAACGACGTGCTCTGCTTGGGCAGGTTGCCGGGCGCGGCGTCGCTGCGCAGCCGGGGGAAGACGGCAAGGCCGGCGTAGTTGAGCTGGTACAGCCGGCGGGGCTCGGGCAGGTCCTTGAGCCGGTGCAGCCCGAGGTCGCGCGTGCTCACCCCTGGCGGCCAGCGGGTCACGCCGTCGCGCGTCACGTCCGACAGCACGACCTGCCCGCCGTGCGCGGCCGAGCAGATGCGCGACGCCTCGTGCACCGCCAGGCCGACGTAGTTGTCGCCCGTCTGCAGGGCCGGGCCGGTGTGCACGCCCACGCGCACGCGCACGTCCTCACCTGCCGACCAGGGATACGCGTCCAGCGCTTCCTGCGCCGCGTACGCGGCCGCCACCGCGTCGCCGGCGGTCTCGAAGGCGACGAACACGGCGTCGCCCTGGAAGTTGACGATGTGGCCGTGGTGGGCGGCGAACGCGTCGGTCAGCAAGCCGAAGTGGGTGTCGAGGACCTCGGCGTACCGATCACCGAGGCGCTGCAAGAGGTGCGTCGACCCCTCGATGTCGGTGAAGAGGAACGTGACCGTCCCCGTCGGTAGCCCTGCCATGACGAGGCGAGGCTACCGGCGGGGTCGGACAATCAAGCGTGTGTAGAGGAAGGCAACCCCGACGTGAGCGGACCGGAGCGGATGGCGTAGACGCCGGCGAGGTCGACGACCGTGATCAACCCGTCGCCCACCGAGCCGGTGGCGGCGCCGGTGGCGATGGCGTTGCACACCGCCTCGACCTCGTTGTCCTCGGCGATGACGCTGATCTGAAGCTTGTGCGTCACGAGCATCTCGTAGGCCACGCCGCGCCACTCGCCCACCTTCTCGGCCGAGCGGCCGTGGCCGCGGGCGTCGGTGACGGTGAAGCCGGTGAACCCGGCCGCGTCGAGCGATGCGGCGACGTTCTCCAACTTCTCGGGCCGGAAGACGGCCTCCACCTTCTTCATCGCACCATCTCCTCTCGCAGGGAGGCGCCGGTATGCGTACCACCCGTGTGGGCGCTGTAGCCGCCATCCTCCACCGGCGTGAACACGGGACCTTGCGCCTCGAGGAAGTCGGGGTAGGCCAGCGCGCCCATCTCGGGCAGGTCGAGGCCCGCGATCTCGGCGTCGGTGTCGGACCGCATGCCGACGGTGCGCTTCAGGATGTTGAAGAACACGATCGTCATGATGCTGCAGAACACCACCAGCACGACGATGTCGGTGAGCTGCGCCCACAGCTGGCCGGCGTTTCCGTAGAAGATGCCCTTCACGTTCGAGCTGACGCCGTTCCAACCGCCGCCGTACGTGCCGTCGGCGAACAGGCCCACCGCCAGCAGGCCCCACAGGCCGTTGGCACCGTGCACGGCGACCGCGCCGACCGGGTCGTCGACCTTGGCCACCCGCTCGACCAGCACCACCACCGCCACCACCAGGGCACCGGCGATGACGCCGATCACGCACGCCGCCCACGGCGCCACGAACGCGCACGGGGCGGTGATGGCGACGAGACCGGCCAGCAGGCCGTTGGCGGTCATCGACGGGTCGGGCTTCCCGAAGACCCGCCACATGATGATCATCGCAGCCAGGCAGCCAGTGGCCGAGGCGAGGATGGTGTTGACGATCACGACCGTCAGGCGGAAGTCGGTACCGGCGAACGTCGAGCCACCGTTGAAGCCCATCCACCCGACCAACAGGATGAACGTGCCGAGGATCGCCATCGGCAGGTGATGGCCCGGGATGGCGCGGGGCTTGCCGTCCTTGTCGAACTTGCCGATGCGGGGGCCGAGGATCTTGGCGCCCCAGAAGGCGGCCACGCCGCCCATGGCGTGCACCACGCCGCTCCCGGCGAAGTCGACCGCGCCGTTGCCCCACTTCGGACCGAGGGAGCCGAGCTGAGCGAGGAAACCGCCGCCCCACACCCAGTTGCCGTAGATCGGATAGAGCAGCATCGAGGCGAAGAGTCCCCACACGCAG
Organism: Actinomycetota bacterium; assembly: GCA_019243975.1. Classification (GTDB taxonomy): domain Bacteria; phylum Actinomycetota; class Acidimicrobiia; order Acidimicrobiales; family JAFATL01; genus JAFATL01. The sequence continues at coordinate 2,145 of JAFATL010000122.1, forward strand.
AACGAGCTGAACTTCCAGCGCTCGGCCATGGCGCCGGTGGGGATGGTCGCGGTGGCGTCCATGAACACCAGCTGGAAGAAGAAGAACCCGAGCACCGAGACGTCGTAGGCGTGGCCGGTCAGGAAGAAGCCGGAGTGGGCGAGCACGCCCCACTTCCCTATGTGCCATGGACTCCCCAGAGGAGTCAGCCCGAGTAAGCCGTGTTGGTCGGCCGCGCCGAACATCAGGGCGTAGCCGCAGATGAACCAGCCCAGCACGCCCAACGCGAAGATGACCATGTTCATCATCATCGTGTGGGCCGCGTTTTTCGCTCTGGTGAAGCCGGTCTCGACGAGGGCGAAGCCCGCCTGCATGAAGAGCACGAGGATGCCGCCGAGCATCAGCCACGTGATGTTGATGGCGACGCGGTTCTTCTCCGTCTGGTTGGCCGTGTCGTCCGGCGACGGATGGGCCTGCGTCCCCTGCTGGTCGGCAGGGATGAGGTTGGTGACGTCGGTGCCGGTCTTCGACCCGTTCTTGTCACCGTTGGTCGCGTAGGCGGCGCCGCCGATGACGCCGGCGAACACCACCGCAGCCATGGCGGCGACCACCAGGCGCCCGCTCCGCGTCTTGAAACCCGCCACCGGTGCCCCGGAGCGGCGCTGGTACCGGCGGTACATGACCGGCAGCAGCAGAGCCAGTGTGAACAACGACATCAGCAAACCGCGCGCCATTGAGGACCCCCTTGTGTGGCTGCGGCGATTCGACCAGCGCTGTGTTTCGTGACTGGTACCGATGTGTTACGGCCATGTAAACGGCGCATCTCGGTGGTCTGGGCGGCGCCTGTGCCCGATGTCCCAGTGACCACGCCGCCCCGCCGGTCGTAGCGTGACCGTTATGAGCACATCCGAGCCTCTGGTGTTCAACCCGTTCGACCCCGACTTCCGGGCCGACCCGTACCCGACCTACCGGCGGCTGCGGGAGGAAGACCCGGTCCACACGTCGATCCTGGGGCCCAAGGTGCTCACGCAGTACGAGCTGTGCTCCTCCATCCTGCGCGACTACCGGACGGGCAGCGACGAGACCAAGTCCAACGCCTACGCCGACTGGGTGGCGCAGGGCAACGAACCGCTCGTCCGGGCCGAGGACGCGTCGACACCCTTCCTGTTCCTCGACCCGCCCGACCACACCCGCCTGCGCGGGCTGGTGTCGAAGGCGTTCACCCCCAAGGTGGTGGAAGGACTGCGGCCGCGCGCCCAGCAGCTCACCGACGACCTTATCGACGCGGCTGCGGCACGCGGCCAGATGGACGTGATCGGCGACTTCGCCTACCTGCTGCCCGTCACGATCATCAGCGAGATGCTCGGCGTGCCGGTCGAGGACCACGAGACGTTCAAGGGGTGGTCGCGCGAGCTCGCCCGCGCCCTCGATCCCGAGTTCGTGCTGCCGCCCGAGGTGATCGAGGCCCGCCAGCGCGCGTCCGACGAGTTCATGGAGTACTTCCGTCGCCT
>JAFATL010000342.1 GCA_019243975.1 Actinomycetota bacterium
ACCCCGGGCGCGCACTGCTGACGCCTGCGATGATGCGGGCATGCCCATCGTGCACGCCAACGGCATCGACATCTGTTACGAGGAGGCAGGGTCGGCCGACGACCCGGTGGTGCTCCTCGTCAACGGCTTCACGTCCCAGCTGATCAGCTGGACCGTCGGCTTCGTCGACCAGCTGGTCGAACGCGGCTTCCGCGTGATCACGTTCGACAACCGCGATACCGGGCTCACCACCAAGCAGGAGGGCGCCCCGCCCAAGGACGGGCCGCCGCCCTACACGCTGAAGGACATGGCCGCCGACGGCATGGCGCTGCTCAGCGCCCTCGGCATCGAGAAGGCCCACGTGGTCGGCGCGTCGATGGGCGGGATGATCGTGCAGCGCATGGCGATCGACTTCCCCGACCGCGTGCAGTCGATGACGTCAATCATGTCGACGACCGGCAACCCGAGCGCCACCAGCCCCAAGCCCGAGGCCATGCAGGCGCTGCTGACGCCGCCGCCGACGGACCGGGACGAGTACCTCGCTCACCAGGCAACGACGTGGAAGATCTTCGCCGGCGCCTACTACGACGACGAGCGCTTCCGCGACCGCTTCGCCCGCTCGTACGACCGCTGCTTCAACCCCGCCGGCGCCGCGTTCCAGATGACGGCGATCATGCAGGAAGGGGACCGCACCGAGGAGCTCGGCAGTGTGCGCTGCCCCTCACTCGTCATCCACGGCAAGGCCGACCCGCTCGTCGGCGTGAGTGGCGGCGAGGCGACGGCGGCCGCCATTCCCGGAGCCGAGCTGCTGCTGTTCGACGAGATGGGCCACGACCTCCCGCCGGCGTTGCTGCCGGAGATCGTCGACGCCATCGCCAAGGTGGCGGTGCGGGCATGAAGGCCGCCATCCTCGAGACCTGTCCCGGCGACCTCGTCATCGATGACATCCAGCTGGGCGAGATCGGCCCCCACGACGTCCTCGTGCAGACGGCGGCGGCCGGCCTGTGCCACTCCGACCTCCACTTCATCGAGGCCAAGTACCCGTGCCCGACCCCCGCGGTGCTGGGCCACGAGTCCGCCGGCGTGGTCGAGGCCGTCGGCGACCAGGTCACCTACCTGCAGCCGGGCGACCACGTCATCTCCTGCATCAGCGGGTTCTGCGGCACCTGCCGCTTCTGCCTGTCGGGCCGGCCCAACCTGTGCGACAAGACGGGCCTGTCCCCCGACCCGTCGGCGCCACCGCGACTGCGGCGAGGCGACCAGATGGTGCACCAGTTCTTCGAGCTGTCGAGCTTCGCCGAGCAGCTGCTCGTGCACGAGAACATGCTCGTGAAGATCCGCCCCGACATGCCGCTCGACAAGGCGGCCCTGATCGGCTGCGGCGTCACAACGGGTGTCGGCGCGGTGATCAACACTGCGCAGGTGCGGCCCGGCGACGTCGTGGCCGTCATCGGGTGCGGCGGCATCGGTCTCAACGCCATCCAGGCCGCCGCCATCGTCGGCGCCGGTCGCGTGATCGCGGTGGACATGTTGCAGTCGAAGCTCGACCTGGCGCGGCAGTTCGGCGCCACTGACGTCGTCGACGCGTCCGCCGGCGATGCGGTGGGCGCGGTGCTCGAGCTCACCGGCGGCGGCGTCGACCACGCCTTCGAGGCCATCGGGTTGGCGGCCACCGCCCAGCAGGCGTTCAACATGCTGGGCAAGGGCGGCACCGCCACCGTCATCGGCATGGTGCCGTTCGGCCAGCGGGTCGAGATCGACGGCTTCCAGCTGCTGATGGAGAAGAAGCTGCAGGGCTCCAACATGGGGTCCAACCGCTTCCGCTTCGACATGCCGCAGTACATCGAGTGGTACATGGCCGGGAAGCTCAAGCTCGACGAGCTGGTGAGCGCCGTCATGCCGCTGGAGAAGATCAACGACGGGTTCGCCACCCTCAAGGGCGGCGAGGTCGCCCGCCAGCTCATCAGCTTCGACTAGCGATACCCGCGCCTCTCGAGAACTTCCGGAATTTCCGCGAACCGTCTCGGAGCCGCCTGCGTACAGGTGGACCGAGGCCGGGATGCTCCCGGCGGAACGCAAAGGAGATTCCGATGGGACGCATCACCACCCGCATCGCCCGTGGCCTCGCCGCCGCCACGGTTGCCGCCACGGCCGCCACCACCCTGGCTGCCACCCCGGCCCACGCCAGCCGCTGGGACGTCCAGTACGACCACGTCGTCGTGGGCGCCAGCTCGACGAACAGCTTCAAGGCGTTCGACGGCTACCTCGAGACCTACTACTCGATCGGCGGGACCGTTCGAGCCGAGCTGACCGGGGCGTTCATCGGCCACGGCACCCTCAAGGCCGTCTTCACGATGGCCGACGGCACCACCCAGTCGGACTCGGACTACACGGCCGGCACGCAGCACAACATCGACTTCTACCCGTCGGCAGGCCACACCGTGGTGAAGACCACCGTCACCTATACGCCGAACAGCGGCAGCGTCGACACCAAGACGATCAACACCGGGCAAGCACCTGACAGCACCGGTTCGTGCACCCGCCTCGATCAGGACAGCCTCAACGTGTCGCAGAGCGGCCTCGGGAGCTTCACGGGCTACGCGTGGTACGGCTGCAGCACCAGCGACGGCCGCATCTACGTCCAGCCCTCCGGCACCTCGTACTGGGCCGGCAGCGGCCAGACCGAAGTCCAGTTCATCATCTGGTACACCGACGGCACGCAAGAGGTGAAGGACACTCCGATCCTGGGCTCGAGCAAGACGAGCGCCACCGTCGGCGTGCAGTCGGACCCGGCGAAGAGCGTCACGTGGGTCAACTCCCGCCTGCTGCACTGGACCAACGGCCGCCTCGACTCGACCATGCCGATGACGGCGTCGGCGTTCGGCGAAGCCGAAGGCTGATCGGGCGTTCCACTGATCTGCTCCATCCCCTCGCACCAGCGGCTGGCCTCAATGGGGAGGTCAGCCGCTGTTGCGCGCCAGCTCGTCCAGACTCTCGATCTCGGGTCGCGCCCGCAAAACCGAGAACCGTCAGCGGCCCGGCGACGTACAGGTACCTGATGACGTGGGCACGGTTAGCATCCGATGAGTGGCCGAGGTGGTGGGGCGTGAGCTCGCGGGCCGCCTCGCCGGCGGCGACACGGACGCCGTGCGCGACCTCTACCGCGAGTACGGCCGGCTCGTGTTCACCGTCGCCAACCGGGTGCTGGGCGACCGCGGCCTGGCCGAAGAGGCCACCCAGCAGGCGTTCGTCAAGCTGTGGCAGGCGGCCGAGACCGTCGACGGCGACCGCGACATCCGCCCCCTTCTGTGCACGATCACGCGCCGGGTCGCGTACGACATCGCCGGGCGCGAGAAGCGACGGCCGTGGCAGGAGCTCAACGACGCAACCGCGCCGGCGCCCACCGAAGGCAACGGCATGGAGCGGGCCTGGACGACGTGGCGCGTGCGCGCTGCCCTCGACCGCCTGCCCGACGAGGAGGCCCAGGTGATGCGCCTCCAGCATGAGCAGGGCATGACCCACACGGAGATCGCGGAAGCACTGGGCGTGCCCGTCGGTACCGTGAAATCGAGATCCCACCGCGCCCACACGCGGCTGGCGCGGCTGTTGCACGACCTGCGAGAGGAGGTGGCAGGCACATGACGATCCACGAAGAGCTCCAAGCCAGCTACCTCGAAGGCGACGCCGAGGCCGAGGCCCACATGCACAGCTGCGCAGAGTGCCGCGAGCGGTTGCCCGAGCTCGACAGCATCCGCGACGTCCTCAACGACCCGTCCAGTTGGGACGAGCCGAGCACCGGCCTCGAGCAGCGGGTCGTCGACGCGGTGACGCGCGAGGCGGCGGCGCCGTTGGCCGCGCCGATCTCGCTCGACGAACGGCGCCGTCGTCGGAACGGCTTGTTCTCGGCGCGCGTTCCCGTGTGGGCGGTGGCCGCCGCCTTCGTCGTGGTCGGCGCGGTGGTAGCGGGTGTGGCCATCGGCAATGGCGGCGCCGGTGGGAACGGCGCCACCTTCGCCCTCATTGCGACGCCCCTCGCCCCGCACGCCCACGGCAGCGGCGGCGTGAAGGTGGAAGCGAACGGCGTGCGCATCCAGCTCGACGTCTCCGGCCTGCCGCGTGCGCCCGCCGGCAGCTACTACCAGGCCTGGGTCAAGGGCGACGCCGGCCTCGTCCCGATCGGCACCTTCCACACCGGCGACGGCAAGGTGGTTCTGTGGTCGGGCGTCGACCCCGCCAAGTACCACACCCTCACCGTCACCCTCGAGCGCGAGGACGGCAACCAGGCCTCCTCCGGCCAGCGCGTGCTGACGGGCGAGATCCCCCAGCGTTGAGCCTGCCCACCGAGGACCAGCTCGAGGACCTGCGGCTCGCCGTCTACGAGAGCTTCCGGCGGACGGGCCGAGCGCCCGACCGCGCCGCCCTGGCCGCCACCGTGGGCGGGGACGAGGGCACCGTCGCTGCGGGCTTGGAGGAGCTCGCCCGGCAACGCCATGTCGTGCTGGATGCGGCCGGCGACATCCTGATGGCGCACCCGTTCTCCGCCGTCCCGCTCGGCTTCTCGGTGATGGGCGCGCGCACGCTCTGGTGGGGCGGGTGTTGTTGGGATGCGTTCGCGCTCGCACATCTGCTCCCCGAAGAGCCCGACGTGCTGGTCGCCACGCGCTGCCCTGCGTGCGACCGTCCCCACGCCTGGGTTGTCGATCGGTCCGCGCCGCCGGAAGGCAGTCAGGTGGCCCACTTCCTCGTGCCGGTCGCACACATGTGGGACGACGTCGTGCACACGTGCGGGCATCAGCGGCTGTTCTGCAACGAGGGCTGCGTCGACGCGTGGCTGGCGCGGACAGGGTCGGCCAAGGGTTACGTCATGAGCCTCACCACGCTGTGGAAGCTCGCCAGTGGCTGGTACGCGGGTCGGCTCGACCGCGGGTATGTGCGGCGCGAACCGTCGGCGTCGGCCGACTATCTGCGCAGCGTCGGTCTCACCGGCCCGTTCTGGGGCGCCTGATCGATGACCCGGCGGGGCTTTCTCTTGTTCGCAGCGATGGGCCTGATCTGGGGGCTCCCGTACCTGCTGATCAAGGTGGCGGTGCGCGCCGTCGAGCCGTCGGTGTTGGTGCTGGCCCGCACCGCCATCGGGGCGGCGTTGTTGTTGCCCGTGGCCATTCGCCGCCGCGAGTTGGGGCCGGTGCTTCGGCGGTGGAAACCACTCGTGATCTACACGGCGATCGAGATCGCCGGACCGTGGTTGCTGCTCTCGACGGCGGAGAAGCGCGTGTCCAGTTCGTTGGCCGGTCTGCTGGTGTCGGCGGTGCCGCTCGTTGGTGCAGTGCTGTCACTTGCTCTTCGCGACGGACAGGAGGTCAACGCACGGATGGGTGCCGGCCTCGTCCTCGGGGTGGCGGGCGTCGCCGCGTTGGTGGGGCTCGACGTGCACGGCACCGACATGGGCGCGGTGGCAATGATCGGCGTCGTCGTCGTCTGCTACGCGGTCGGACCTGTGATCCTCGTGCGGACGCTGGCCGACCTCCCGAGTCTGGGCGTGGTGGCGGTCTCGCTGGCGTTGTGCGCCCTCGTGTACGCACCCATCGGTGCGCTGCAGTGGCCCTCGCGCACCCCGTCGGCGCGACCGCTGCTCGCCCTCGTGGTGCTCGGCGTCGTCTGCACGGCAATCGCGTTCGTGCTGTTCTTCCACCTGATCGCCGAGGCCGGACCGCTGCGGGCCACGGTGATCACCTACGTGAACCCGGCCGTGGCCGTGACCCTCGGCGTCGTGTTCCTCCACGAGAAGTTCAAGGCCAGCACGGCTCTGGGCTTCGGGCTGATCCTGGCCGGGTCGTTCCTCGCCACCGGCCGCCGGCGCGCGCCGGAGGCGGGACCAATGGTGGCTGCAATCCCCGAGCCCTGACGTCCCCTAGGGTGCCGCCATGCGAATTCGGGTCCTCGTCGCCGTCGCGCTCCTGGTCGTGTCCGCCGGCGCCTGCTCGTCGGGGCATTCCTCGAAGTCGAGCGGGCCCACGACGACCGTCGAGCCGATCAACCCCACGACGACACTTCCGCCGACGACGGTGGGCAAGACCACCAAGACCACGGCGCCCAGCGCGGCCAAGGCCACGACCGCGGA
>JAFATL010000357.1 GCA_019243975.1 Actinomycetota bacterium
CGCGCACCGGGGCGCATCGGGGGCAAAACCCGAGAACACGGTGGCCGCCTTCGAGGAGGCCGGGCGCATGGGCGCCGACATGGTCGAGCTCGACGTGCGCCGCACCGCCGACGGGGCGCTGGTGGTCCATCACGACGCCGCCGTGCCCGACGTGGGCACGATCGTCGAGCTGCGCAAGGGCGACCTGCCCCCGTCCGTGCCGACGCTGGCCGAGGCCCTCGAGGCGTGCGCGGGCATGGGCGTGAACATCGAGATCAAGAACTCGCCGATGGACCCCGACTACGACGAGGGCCAGGCCGTCGCCGGCGCGGTGGCCGGTTTGGTGCTGGCCAAGCGGCTGCAGAACCGGGTGATCGTGTCGTCGTTCAACCTGGCCGCCGTCGACGCGGTGCGGGCCGCCAGCTCCAAGGTGCCGACGGCCCTGCTGACCATCCCCGCCCTCGACCAGCAGTGGGCCATCGACATCGCCGCCGAACACGGCCACGCCGCCTGGCACCCGCACCACACCTCGGTCACCGCCGACCTCGTCGACGCCGCCCACGCCGCCGGCCTGAAGGTCAACACCTGGACCGTCGACGACCCCGACACCATGCGCGCCCTCGCCGCCATGGGCGTCGATGGCATCGTCACCAACCACCCGGACACAGCGCTGACAACCTTGCGGTGAGCCGGCGGGCGGGGCCCCTCAGGGGTGCCCGCCGGAGTGAGCGCAGGGCGAAGCCCGGAGCGTCTAGTGTTACGGCGTGAAGATGGTCAGGCAGTCGGGTTCGTGTTTGAAGACGAGTCGGTCGGTCTCGCCGAGGAAGTCGCCGTCGACTTGGTAGGGGACGGGGCCGTGGCCGGTGAGGGTGAAGCCGGGCAGGTCGGTGCGGTAGTCGAGGCGGCGGCGCTTGCGCAGGCTGCGTGATCGCAACGCCGCGCCGGCGGCGCCGAGGAGCGTGACCATCGACAGGCTGCGGAACGTGAGCAGCACCAGCGGCGAGTCGAGCGTGGCGTCACCGGGCGCCACGTTGAGCGGCGTGGTGCCCAGGTACGTGTAGGGATTCGTCTTGAGGCAGATGGCGAAGTAGCCGTCGTCGATGGTGTCGCCCCGCCCGTCGGCGCCCTCGGGGAACGACACCGCGAACCGGGGGCGGCTGCGGTCGTAATGGCGGAACCAGGTGAGAAACGCCGAGTACACGAACAGCGGGTGGCTGGCGTAGCGCTTGAGCGCGGCGCGCTTCTCCACCTGCTCGACCACGGCCGCGTCGAAGCCGACGCCGACATGGAACAGGAAGTAGCGGTCGTTCACGCTGCCGAGCCCCACGCGTCGCGTCGAGTTGCGCGCCATCGCACCCAACAACTCGCCCGTCGCTTCCACCGGGTCGAACGCCAGGCCCAGCGTGCGGGCATACACGTTGGTCGAGCCGCCCGGCAGGATGCCCAACGCGGTGGACGACCCGGCCAGCCCGTTGGCGGCCTCGTTCAACGTGCCGTCACCGCCGAGCACCACCACCGCGTCCAGCCGTTGCGACGCGGCGCCTTGGGCCAGCCGGGTGGCGTGCCCGCGCCGCGACGTCAGCGCCGTCGTCACGTCGTGGTCGGCCGACAGCGCCTTCTGGATCACCACGCGCGCCCGCTCGGTCACCGAGGACGCCGACGTGTTGACGATGAACAGCAGCTTCACGTGCCCGTCCCCGAACCGGCGCCGGTTTACTGCTCGGCAGCGTCGCGCAACTGAGCGAGGCTGCGGGCCAGCAGCCGGGAGACGTGCATCTGGCTGATGTTGAGGCGGTCGGCGATCTCCGACTGCGTGAGCCCCTCGAAGAACCGCAGGTGCAGGATCGTCTGCTCGCGCGGCGGCAGGCTCGCCAGCAGGGGCGAAAGCGTGGCCCGGTGCTCGGCGTCCACCAGCTCGGGGTCCTCGTCGCCGATGGCGCTGCCCATGGTCTCGCCACCCTCGTCGCCGCCGGGCGCGGGGGCGTCGAGCGAGGCGAAGCGATACGCCTGGCCCGCTTCCATGGCCTCGAGCACCTCTTCCTCCGAGACCTGTGCCTCCA
>JAFATL010000424.1 GCA_019243975.1 Actinomycetota bacterium
TGCACAACCGTGCCGCCGTTCGCCTCGACGACGTCGCGGATGGCGTCGAGCGGGCTCATCGTCGGGTGCGGGCTCACCTGGGCGCTGCCGCCGCCCTGCATCTCGAAGCGGTCGGCGGCCGGGCCGATGACCGCCACCGTGCCGAGCGCGGCCGCGAGGGGCAGCGTGCAGTCGTTGCGCAGCAGCACCATCGCCGCGCCGGCAGCCCGGCGCACCAGCGCCCGGTCTTCGGGCGTGTCGTCCGAGCGCTCCGGCTGCTCCTCGCCCGCGGCCACGCCCGTGCGGGCCATAAGGCGCAACAACCGCGCGGCCTTGTCGTCGACCACCTTCTCGTCGACGTCGCCCTTCTCGACCGCCTCGCCCAGGCGCGGGCCCAACCAGTGCGGCGGCCCGGGCATCTCCAGGTCGAGGCCGGCGTTGGCCGCATCGGCCGTGCTGTGGGTGCCGAACCAGTCGGAGATGACGGCGCCGTCGAAGCCCCACTCGCGCTTGAGGATGTCGGTGAGCAGCTCCGCGTTCTCACCGCACCAGCGACCCCGCACCTTGTTGTACGCCGACATCACCGCCCACACCCCGGCCCGGCGCACCGCCGCCTCGAACGGCGGCAGGTAGATCTCGCGCAGCGCCTGCTCGTCGACGTCGACGCTGATCGTCATCCGCTCGTGCTCCTGGTCGTTGCACGCGAAGTGCTTCACGCAGCAACCCACGCCACGGCTCTGCACGCCTTCGATGTAGGCGACGGCCATTTCGGCGGCGAGGAACGGGTCCTCCGAGAAGCACTCGAAGTTGCGACCGGCCAGCGGTGTGCGGTGGATGTTGACGGTGGGCGCCAGCAAGACGTGCGCACCCTTGCGCCGCACCTCCTCGCCCAGGGCGCGGCCGACCTCTTCGACCAGGTCGACGTCGAACGTGGCCGCCAGCGCCGTGCCGCACGGGAAGTTCACCGAGCGCGTCCCGGTGAAACGAGCGCCGCGCGCGCCCGACGGGCCGTCGGTCACCTTGAGCCGGCCGATCCCGCGATCAGGGAGCGCGGGCACGTGCCACATGTCCTGGCCGCCGGTGAGTACCGCCTTCTCGGCGAGGGTCAGGTCGTCAACCGCTGCGGGCGTGTCCATGGCGGCAGCACTCTCACGGGCTGCCGCCGCGGTGTCAACCGGCGCGCAGGGGACGCACGCGGCGCGGGCGCTCGACTGCGCTCACCGGGTCACGCCGCTCGATGTCGCTCTTGCGCCGGCGCGGCGTCACCGGACCGAGGTCGCTGAGCCGACCTTGGCCGGGCGAGACGACCTCGAGCATGAGCAAGGTCGCCAGTTCGTCGGCCGGCAGCGGCTTGCTGAAGAAGTAGCCCTGGATGGTGTCGCAGTCGAGGGCCCGCAGCACGTCGAGCTGACGCCGGTTCTCCACGCCTTCGGCCACCACCTTGAGGCCGAGCCCACGGCCCAGCGCGACGATGCCGACGACCAGGGCGGGCTGCTCGGAGTCCTCGCCGATCTTGGCCACGAAGGTCTTGTCGATCTTGATCTCGTGGATGGGCAGCGTGTCGAGGTAGCCGAAGTTGCTGAAGCCGACACCGAAGTCGTCGACCGCGCAGCGCACGCCCATGGCGGCCAGCTGCTCGAGCGCTTCGCGCGTCACGTCGTCGCCCTGCAGGGCCAGGCTCTCGGTGAGCTCGAGCTCGAGCAGCGTGGGGTCGAGGCCGGTGCGCCGCAGCACCGACGACACCAGGTCGGGAATGACCTGCAGCTGGAACTGGCGAGCCGACAGGTTCACCGCCATCTGGATCGGCGGGTAGCCGTTCTGCACCCACTCGTTCGCCTGCGCGCACGCCGTCTCCAGCACCCACTCGCCGAGCGGCACGATCAGGCCGGTCTCCTCCGCCAGCGGGATGAAGCGGTCGGGCGCCAACAGGCCCAGCTCGGGGTGACGCCACCGCACCAAGGCCTCGACGCCCTCGACGCGGCCCGTCTGCACTGCCACCTTGGGCTGGTAGTGCAGCTCGAGCTCGCCCCGCTCGATGGCCTGGTGCAGCCCGCTCTCCAGATCGAGCTTCTCGTGGGCCATGGCGTTGAGCACCGGCCGGTACAGCTGGTACGTGTCGCGGCCGCGGTCCTTGGCCGCGTACATGGCGGCGTCGGCGTTCTTCATCATCGCCTCGGCCGTGTCGCCGTCGCGGGGGTAGACGGCGACACCGACGCTGCCGGTCACGTAGAGCTGGCGCTTGCCGAGCTGGAAGGGCTCGCGGAACACCGCCAGCACCTTGCGGGCGACGGCGACCGCGTCGGCCTCGCTCTCGAACTCGGGCATGAGGATGGTGAACTCGTCGCCACCCATGCGGGCGACGGTGTCGCAGTCGCGCACGCAGTGGAGCAGCCGCTTGGCGACCAGCTGCAGCAGCTGGTTACCGGCGGCGTGACCCAGGCTGTCGTTGACCTTCTTGAACCGGTCGAGGTCGATGAACAGCACGGCCAGGCCCTTGCCCCGCTGGTGGGCGGCGGCCATGGCGATGGCGAGCCGGTCGTCGAACAGGTCGCGGCGCGGCAGGCCGGTGAGATCGTCGTGGCGGGCCTGATGCTCGAGGGCGGTGCGCTCGCGCACCATGCGCACGAGGAGCACGACCACGAGACCGGGCAGGCACGCGGTGACGAAGGCGAGCCCGGGCATACCCACCGGGACCCGCCGCACCGACTGCACGGCGAGGACGACGGGCCCGAGCATGGCGGCCGCCGACAACGCAACCAGGCGGGGCCAGCCGACCGCGGGCGGGACCCGGGGCGCCGGCTCGAACAGGTCGCCCATCGACGGGTGCAAGGCGGCGACGCCCCACAGCCCGTAGCCGAGCAACAGCGGGCCTTGCAGGCCGGCAACCGACCAGCCCACGCCCTTGACCAGACCGATGAGGGCAATGCAGTGGGCGGCCAGCAGGCAGGCGAAGCTGAGCATCAGCACGCTGTAGGCCGACATGGGCTGCGCGGTGAGGCGCACGATGCGCACGGCCAGCAGAAGTAGGAAGAGGTCGAGGGCGGGGAGCACGAGGCCGCCGATGGCCGTGCTCATGTGCATGTGCCCGTGGCCGGCCATGGGCCCGAGCACGAACGCCCAGACCGGAAGGGCGGCCGAGAACGCGGCGATGAGGCTGCTGAACGCGCACTCCGTCGCCTCACCGGGGCTGCGGTTCTCAAGGAGGATCAGCAGGCCCGAGGCCATGCACGGGTAGGCGAGGCCCAGCGGCACCTCGGCGATCGACGGGAACGGCCCGAGGTTGTGCACCGAGACCGTCGCCCGCAGCAGGTGGGAGATCACGAGGCCGGCGAGACCGCCGCCCAAGAGGGCCCACGCCACCGGTCGGCCGACGTGCCAGATGAGGCGGTGGCCGAGGCGGTTGGTGCGAACGCCGGCGAAGACGGCCGCGATCGACAGCGACCCCACGGCCGCCCCGACCACCAATGGCGACAACAGCTTCGGGAAGAGGGTCGGCAGCCCGGCCGCCAGCACCAACACCGTGACAACCGCCCGCCGCACCAGGTTCTGCATCGCGACACACCATCGGTGCGTGGCGAGATGGAATGAGGACGGGACGAGATCAGGCCACAGAATGAGTCACACGGCCCACCCGATGGTCACGGCTGTGCATGGGTGTGGCCTTGTGATTGCGGTGGTGATGCGGCGTTCGCCCACCTCCGCTACCCCCCTTGCCCCCGCCACCCTTGCCGCCGCCACCCTTGCCTCCGCCACCCTTGCCACCGCCGCCGCCGGACGACGAGACCGAGGCGTGGAGCTGCTGGCGGATCTTCGAGAGCTGGGTGGGGTCGTAGTTGGGGTAGTCGCGGTTGAGCTCGATCGAGTTGGCGCCGTAGCCGACCGCGTACTGCAGGGCCTGCATCTCGTCGCCGATGCGGTCGGCCGCCGCCGTCTGGAAGCCGATCGGTGACGCCATGCTCGTCATCGAGGAGTACATCTGCGGATACGGGTCGGGCTGCTGGGGCGACCGCACCGAGTTGTTCTCGAGCACGCACCGGGTGCCGAGGATGGCGCGGCACGACTGCATGATGCTCTCGGTGTAGGGCTCGTCACCGGTGACCCACCCCGTGCTGTCGATGCGCTGGTACGGGTTGAGGGCCAGGCCCGAGCGCGTCTGCTTCCACACGTCGGCCGTGCGGATCTGGTCGTGCTGGCACTGGTCGTCGAGGTCGGCGGTGTAGCCGGCAGCCACGAGGGCCTTCGGCACGGCGGGCACCGAGCCGCCGCGCAGCAACGGTTCCGCGGTGGTGAGCATGCAGCGGGAGATCTCGACCTGGGCCAGCTCGGGCGTGCCGTCGTACTTGGCCGCCAGCTTCGTCATGAAGGCGGCGTAGGCGGTGCCGAACTGGGTGGTCCAGAACCTCGGCATCATGAGGTTCTGGCCGTCCCACGAGATGGAGAACGGACCGCCCCCCAACTTCTTCGCCCAGTCGGGCGACTGCGGACCGGTCATCACGCGCAGCTTGAAGCGCATGCCCGCCAATTCGGAGCGGCTTCGGATGGCGGCGACGGCGGCGTCGATGGCGTTGCCCGACGCGATGCCACCGTTGGCGGTGGGTTGAAGGTCAGCCCATCCGACGTTGACGACGAAGCCGTCGACGCGCCCGGCGGTGGACGTGTCGGGCGCGCCCTTGCGGTCGAGGAGCCCGACGAGGATCGCCTTGAGCGCCGACGCCGAACCGGTGGAGCGACGCCCCGCCGAGGCCGCTTCCGCGCCCAACGGCTGCGTGACGCACACGGTGAGAACCAGGACCAGGACCAGGCCGGCGCTGATCGCCGCACGACGCACGGCGACGCCTCCTTTCGCGACACGCGTGACCAGTGGCCACGTCTCTCGCCCGCCAAGGAGCGTAAGAAGTGCGCGCGCGAAGGTGGTGGATGCTCAGCCCATCGGCGGAGCCGGCAGATCAGCCGAGGTTGGCGTGAAGGAAGTCGACGCTGCTGGCGAAGCACTTGGCGGCAACGTCGGCGTTGTGGGTGCCGAGGGGGTTCTCCTCGTTGCCGAACGCATGCCCAGTGCCCGGGTGCACGTGGAACGTGACGTCCTTGCCCATGCCGCGCAGCTTCGACTCGAGCGCACGCGCCGCGTCGGGACTGAAGAAGTCGTCGTTCTCGGCCATGTGCCCGAGCACCGGCGCGGTCAGGCCCGACCAGTCGGGCTCGCTGTCGCCTTGCGGAAAGCCGTACCAAGGGACGGCCGCGCCGACCTTGTCGCCCGCCATCGCCGCCACGACCATCGTCATCAGCCCGCCCATGCAGAAGCCGATGGCGCCCACCTTGCCCACCGACCCCGGCTGTGAGAGCAGGTAGTCGACGGCGCCCATCATGTCGCGGCCCGCCCGGTCGGGCGGCAACGTCGACATCAGCTGCGCGGCCTTGTCCATCTCGGTGTGCTCCGCGACCTCGCCGTGGTACAGGTCGGGCGCCAGAGCAGTGAAGCCCTCGGCGGCCAACCGGTCGGCCACACCCTTGAGCTGGGGTACGAGGCCCCACCACTCCTGCAGCACGAGCACCCCCGGCCCGCCGCCGCTGGCGAGGTAGCCGGACGCAGTGTTGCCGTTGCTTGCGAACTCCACGATCTCACCCATGCCCGGACGCTACCCCTCTCATGTGAGGACCGGGCGTTCTCACACGAGCGTCATCCCACGTCCCTACCGTGCGACCGGCTCCTGTGCCCCTGACCCGCACCCTTCTTCGTTCCGCAGTCGCGGCCGCGGCCGTCGTCACGTTGGCCCTGGTGGCCCACACCGACGTCGTCGCTACCGCCGTCGGTTGCCTGGGCGCCCTCACCGTGTGGTTGCTCCTGCGGCGACCGTCACCCTCGCGGCCGCGTCGCGCGTTGGTCGGGCTGGCCGCAGCCACCACCGGCGTCGCCGTGGTCGCCGCCCTCACCCTCCCTGCCTTCCGGTCGGCGCCGGCACCGCTGGTGCTGGTCCGCCAGGCCGGCGCGACCGCCACGCGTTCCATCACCGACGCCTCCCAGGCGGGCAGCCACGGCTTCGAGACGTTGGGCTTCGTCGACAGCAGCAACGAGGACTCCCCCGCCGGCGTCGACCGCGACGCGTCGAAGGTGAGCATCCTGGCGGCGACGGGAATCGTGCTCAGCCGCCACCCCGGAAGCCTCGAGGTCACCCCGGCCACCGACAGCCTTCTGCGCGCCCACGCCAGTGGTGCTCTTGGCCTCGCCGTGGTGTCGAACTACGACGGGACGTCGTTCGACCGCACGCGTGCGACGGCGCTGCTGCGATCGCCGGCCGCGCGCCACCGGTTCGTGTCGGCCCTCACCAGCGTGGTGGCGCGCCAAGGCTGGGACGGCGTCGTGCTCGACTTCGAAAACCTGTCACCCGACACGCGGGCGTCGTACCCGCGGCTGGTCCGCGCCCTCGACCTGGCGCTCGGCGACCGCCGCCTCGACGTCACCGTCCCGGCCGTCACCGATCGACGTGCCGATGACCTGCAGCCCTACGACGTCGCCGCCCTGGGCCGATCCGCCGACCGCATCGTGCTCATGGCCTACGACCAGCACGATCCGACCGGCGCGGCCGGACCGGTGGCCGGCTTGCCGTGGGTGCGCCAGTCGTTGACGGTCGCCGAAGGACTGGTGCCGCGCGACAAGCTGCTGCTCGGCTTGGCCGGGTACGGCTACGCCTGGACGTCACCCGGCAACGCCACCGACCTCACCGTGGCGCAGGCGCAGGCCATGCAGCACCGGGCGGCGGCAGTGACGCAGTGGGACGCCGGCCAACAGGAGTGGCACGTACACGCCGGCGGTGACGACGTCTGGTACGAGGACGCGGCCGCCGTCGCCAGCCGGGCCCAACTGGCGGTGACCGACGGCTTGGCCGGCGTGGCCCTGTGGCGTATCGGGTCGGAGGACCCGGCGACGCTCGACCAGCTCCCGGCCCCGGCCGCCGACGCGGGCGTGCCCACGGTCGGTCGCGCGGTGCAGCAGGTGCACGGACCCGGCCTGGTCGCCCTCACCTTCGACGACGGGCCCGACCCCACGTGGACGCCGCGCGTCCTCGCGGTGCTGCGCCGCGAGCACGTCCCCGCCACCTTCTTCGTGATCGGCAACCGGGCTCAGGCCCACCCCGACCTGGTGCGCACCGAGCTCCGCGAGGGCGACGTCGTGGGTGACCACACGTACTCGCACCCCTCGCTGCAGCACGCGTCGAGCTGGCGCACCCGGGCCGAGGTCCTCGGCGGCGCCGCGGTCATCGAGGGCATCACCGGCCGCAAGCCCGAGCTGTTCCGTTCGCCGTACGGGGCGGGCGACATGTCGCCCTCCCGTCCCGGGAGCGACCAGCTGGCGACCGACCTCGGGTTCCACGTCGTGAGTTGGAACGACGACTCATTCGACTGGACGCGGCCGGGGCCGGATGCGATCACCCGCACCGTGGTGAGCGGCGTGTCCACGCGCTCGATCGTCTTGCTGCACGACGGCGGCGGCGACCGCTCCCAAACCGTGGCCGCCCTACCCGGCATCATCCACGCGCTGCGGGCGCAGGGTTTCCTGTTCACCACTGCCGACGCCATGAACGCGGCCGTCCCCTCGCCGTACGCCATCCGCCACGGGTTTGCCTCGACCGCTCGCGGCGTTGCCGTCGTCGCCGGCTACCGGCTCTTCTTGGCTCTGCGTCACATCCTGCTCTGGTTGGTGGTGGCGGCGGTCGTGGTGTCGTTGGTGCGCCTCGCCATCACGGTGGTGTTGGCTCTGGGTCACTGGCGACGAACGCGCCGGGCCACCCCTCGGGAACGCCACGGCCGCGCCGTTACGCCGACGGTGAGCGTCGTCATCCCGGCCCACAACGAGCGCCGTGTGATCGCCAAGACGTTGGCGGTGCTGCGGGACCTCGACGACGGCCCGATGGAGGTGATCGTCGTCGACGACGGCTCCACCGACGGCACTGCTGACATCGCCCGCCGCTTCGGCGTCACCGTCCTCGAACAGCCGCGCCGCGGGAAAGCCACCGCGTTGAACGTGGGCATCGGCCGAGCCCGGGGCGAGATCGTCGTCGTCCTCGACGCCGACACCCTGGTGACGCCCGGCTTCCTCGCCGCCATGCTCCCCCACTTCGACGACCCGTCGGTCGGCGCGGTCGCCGGCAACGTCAAGGTCGGCAACCGCCGAACCTTGCTCGCCCGCCTGCAGGCGCTCGAGTACGTCACCAGCCTCAACCTCGACCGGCGGGCCCAAGCGGCGGTCGGCGTGGTGGCGGTGGTGCCGGGTGCCGCCGGCGCGTTCCGCCGGCGAGCGCTGGTCGACGTGGGGGGCTACCCGACCGAGACGCTGGTCGAGGACATGGATCTCACCGTGATGCTCCTGCGGGCGGGCTGGCACGTGCCCTACGAGCCGCGGGCGGTCGCGCGCACGGAGGCGCCCGAGCGCGCTCGGGACGTGTTGGCGCAGCGGCGCCGGTGGGCGTTCGGCACGTTGCAGGTCGTCGCCAAGCACTGGGACTCACTGCTCGACCCCGACGCCCATCGCATCGGCCTCGTCGGTTTGCCCTGGATGGTGGTGTCGCAGGTGCTCCTGCCGCTGGCGGCGCCGCTCATCGACCTCTACCTGCTCTACCTGCTGGTCGTGGGCCAGTGGGCCACGTTCGCCCTCGTGCTGGGAATCGGTCTCGCCCTCGACCTGTTCGTCGTTGGCCTGGCCATGCTCCTCGACGGCGAGGACCTGCGCGCCCTCGCCCTGACGCCGCTGATGCGCGTCGTGTGGCGCCCGCTGCAACTGGCCGCGGTGCTGTTGAGCGTGAACCGCTGGGTCCACGCGTCGTCGGAGACATGGCGGCGGGTCCGCCGACACAACACCGTGCCGGTCGCCGCCATGACACGGTCCCGCGCCGCGTGATCCCGCTGCGCCGGCGCGCCACCGTCGTGGCGCTGACGGTTGTCGGAGCCGTCGCGCTCGTGGCGTTGCCCGCGTGCAGCCACGCCCCCGTCACGGCCACGGTCACCGTCGACACGTCGCACCCCCTCGGGTCCTTCAACCCGTTCACGGCCCTCGGCGCCGGACTCGACGGGCAGGACAAGGGATCGGTGACGGGCATGTACACGCCCGCCAACGAGCGCGCCATGCAGGCTGCCGGGTTCAAGCCGCTCACCTACCGCCTGCGCACCGAACTGGCGGTGCAGGCGTGGCACTGGAACCCGGAGGGCGCGTGGAGCGACCTCGCCCACGCGCAGGGTTACTGGACGTCGTCGGCCGTGCCGGACAAGCCCATCGAGCTGAGCTACGGCTACCGGCTGCCCCGGCGGGGCGACACCCACGACCAGGCCAACGACAACGGGTTTTCGCGCCTGGACGACGGTGATGCGTCGAGCTTCTGGAAGAGCAACCCGTACCTCGACCCCCGCTTCACCGCCGCGCCCGACAGCGAATGGGTGGTCGTCGATCTCGGGCGCGCCACGCGCGTGGACACGGTGCGGTTGGCGTGGGGCACGCCGTACGCGGTGGCCTACCGCGTCGACTGGTGGGACGGGGACGACCCGTTTTCCATCAGCGCCAATTCGGGCGAGAACTGGCGACCGTTCCCGCACGGCGCAGTCGACGCAGGAACGGGCGGCGACGTAGAGCTACACGTGGGGTCCCCTTCGCAGGCCGTTCGCTTCGTCCGCGTTCTGATGACGCGCGCGTCCGGGGCGGCGCCGGCGGGCTCGAGCGACGTCCGAGACGGGCTCGGGTACGCGCTGCGGGAGGTGTCGATCGGCACTGGCGTGGGCGCCTCGTTCCACGACGCGATGCGGCACGGGCACACGGCGGGCACCCAGAGCACGGTGACGGTCTCCTCGACCGACCCGTGGCACCGGGCCACCGACATCGACACGACCACGGAGCAACCGGGATTCGACAAGATCCTCGCGTCGGGCCTGACGAACGGGCTGCCCGCCATCGTCGCGACGTCACTGCTGTACGGCACGCCCGAGGACGCGCAGGCGGAACTGGCGTGGCTCACGGCGCGGGGATTCCCGCTCGCAGGCCTGGAGCTCGGGGAAGAGCCTGACGGTCAGAACGCCCTGCCCGAGGACTACGGCCGGCTGTTCGTGCAGTGGGCACGCGCGCTGCACGCCGTGCGCGCCGACGTGCGCCTGGGCGGACCCGCCCTGCAGACGGGCTTCGACGAAGTACGGGTGTGGCCGGATACCAGCGGGGAGACATCGTGGCTGCGCCGGCTGGCCACCTACCTGCGCGCCGCCAACGCCAGCAGCGACTTCGCGTTCCTCTCCGTCGAGTGGTACCCGTTCGACGACGCTTGCGGACCGGTGCCGCCCCATCTCCGCGCCGAACCTCACCTGCTGGCCGCGACGTTCAAGCGGTGGGCCGCCGACGGGATGGCGGGTGTCCCCAAGCTGGTGACCGAGTACGGCTACTCGGCCTTCGCAGCGGAACCCGAGGTCGACGTCACCGGGGCCATCGTCAACACCGACTTCGTGGGCCAGTTCCTCACCCTGGGCGGAACGGCGGCTTTCTTCTACGGCTACGAGCCCAACACGCTGTTGAAGGAAGCCGACTGCAACAGCTGGGGCAACACCATGCTGCTGCAGGCCGACGACGAGTACCACGTGACGGCGCGCATGCCCGCTTACTTCGCGGCCCGCCTGGTGACGCAGACGTGGGCCCAGCCCGTGGACGCGCCGCACACGCTGTACCGGGCCACGGTGCACGCGGCCGGATCCATGGCTGATGCCATCAGCGCCTACGCGCTGCGCCGACCGGACGGACGGTGGGCGGTGCTCCTCCTCAACAAGGACGCCGCCCACGCGGTCCAGTTGCGGCTGTCCCTGCTCCGCGGTGCCGCCGCCGTGACCCAGTACGGCCGGGCCCAGTACCGGTGGCACGCATCGGGCGAGCGCGGCCACCCCGCCCGCGACCTCCCGCCCGTGCAGTTCACCCAGACGGCGGGCGCACCGCTCGCCCTGCCCGCGCTGTCGATGACCGTGGTTTCGGGGACCTAGAAGGTCAGCGTGCGGCGGGCGGCGGCGGCGATGTCGTCGACCTGGGGCAGGATCGCCCGCTCCAGGGTGGGCTCGTAGGCCACGTGGGTGTCGGTGGCGGCCACGCGCTCGACCGGCGCGTCGAGATCGCAGAACAACTCGTGCGCCGCCCACGCCGCCACCTCGGCCCCGAAGCCACACGTGAGCACGTCCTCGTGCACCACGAGAAGACGGCTGGTGCGGCGCACCGACTCCGCGACCAGGTCCTTGTCCCACGGGATGAGCGTGCGCAGGTCGATGACCTCGACCGCGCCGGTGCCGTCGGCCTCGAGTTGGGCCGCTGCCTCCAAGCTCTTCTGCACGGTCGCTCCCCACGTCACGAGCGTGAGGTCGGTGCCGGGCCGGCGAATGGCTCCGTGGCCGAACGGCAACACGAAGTCAGACGGCGGCATGGGGTCGCGCGTGTAGGGCTGGCGCAACAGGTGCTTGTGCTCGAGGAACAACACCGGGTCGTTGCACTTGAACGCGTAGCGCAGGAGGCCGGCGGCGTCGCGTGCACGTGACGGGAAGGCGACGAGCAGGCCGGGCACGTGGGCGAAGATCGACTCGCCGCACTGGCTGTGCCAGATGGCCCCGCCGGTGAGGTAGCCGCCGATCGGGATGCGGATGACCAGCGGGCACTGGAACGCGCCGTTGGAGCGCCAGCGGATGGTGGCCGCCTCCGTCTTGATCTGCTGCATGGCCGGCCACACGTAGTCGAAGAACTGGATCTCGGGTGCTGGCTTGAGACCGCGGATGGCCTGCCCCACGCCCCGGCCGATGATGTTGGCCTCGGCCAGCGGCGTGTTGTAGCAGCGGGCCTGCCCGAACGTGCGCTGCAGCCCGTACGTCGTGCCGAACACGCCGCCCTTGCCCTCGACGTCGGCCAGCAGCGCTTCGCGCGCGTCGGCCACGTCCTCACCGAAGACGCGGATGCGTTCGTCGGTCTCCATCAGCTCGTGCAGGGTGAGGCGGATGGCGTCGCCGAAGCCGACGACGTCGCCATCCGCATCGTCGGCCGGCTCCGGTGGCACGGGCAGGTCGGGCAGCGCGTACACCTGCGTCGTCACCGTGGCTGGGTCGGGCCGCGCTGCAGCCAGCGCGTCGCGTGCGGCGTCGGCCACGATCTGGCGCGCCTCCTCACGAACGGCGGCCGCTTCGTCGGCGCTGAGGACGTCACCTTCGACCAGCGCCGTCTGCAACAGCAGGATCGGGTCGTGGGCGGCCTCGTCGGCCAGCTCCTCGGTGGAGCGGTACTTGGTCTGGGTGTCGGCCGCCGAGTGCGAGTAGGGCCGGGTGACGACGGCGTGCAAAAGGGCCGGGCCCGTACCGGCCCGCACGTGCGCCACCGCATCGTGGGCCCGCTTGTGCGCCTCGAAGTAGTCGCGCCCGTCGACCTTGTAGATGCGCAGGCCTCGGAACCCGCGCACGAGCTCGCTGATGGGACCGGGCGCCTGGTCGGACGTCGGCACCGAGATGGCGTAGCCGTTGTCGGCCACGAGGAACAGCACCGGCAGGTGCAGCGTGCACGCGCTGTTGAGGCTCTCCCAGAACTCGCCCTCCGACGTGGCTCCCTCGCCGAGCGACACGTAGGTGACCTCGTCGCCGTGGGCCGAGCACCCGGGCAGGTCGGGGCGGCGGCCGATGTAGCGGGCCGCTTCCGCGCTCCCCACCGCCGACAGGCACTGCGACCCGGTGGCCGACGACTCGGTGACCACGTTCTTGTCGCGGAACCCCCAGTGGCTCGGCATCTGGCGCCCGCCCGACGCCGGGTCCTCGGCCGAGCCCACGGCCTGCAGCAGGATCTCCTTGGGCGTGACGCCGAGCCCGAGCATCAGGGCCTGGTCGCGGTAGTAGGGGAAGAACCAGTCGTAGCCGGGGCGCAGGTGGCGGGCCAGGGCCAGGAGGATCGCCTCGTGGCCGGCGCCCGAGATCTGGAAGAACACCCGGCTCTGCTTCTGCAGCGCCATCTCCCGGTCGTCGAGGGCGCGGGAGATGCAGGCGGCGCGGAAGTCGTCGATCAGCTGGTCAACCGGGATCCCGCGGAACTTGCGGGGCTTCGACTCCTTCTTCGCAGCCGGGCTGGCAACCGCCATCCCCTAAGGATGCTCCTTCCGGAGACCCTGTGGTTGAACCGTTAGGCGGGCGCGGGGCAGTTGGACGTGTAGGTGCACACGTTGAAACCGTCACCCTGACCGTCCAGGCCCGACGGGGTGGCCTCGGTGACCAGTCCGGCGAGGCTCAACCGGATCGACACGGGGCCGCCCTGGGCGATGGTGCGGGGGCTGCCGCCGCCGAGGCTGAAGGTGTTCTGGTCGAGGTGCACCGTGCCGAGCTGGGCGATGGTCGTCTGGGCGACGAGGAACGTGGGTGCCTCCACGATCCACTCAGCCGAAGAGAACGTCGACGTGTAGGAGACCGTCTTCGACCAGGTCCACTTGCCGGCGTTGGTGAGGGAGATGCTCCACTGGTCGCCGCCCAGCGAATGGATCTCGGTGCTCACGTTGTCGCCCGGGTTCACCGTGCACGCGGCGTCGGTCGAGCAGCTGTCGATCGGGATCTCGGTGTCGGGCAGCATCTCGTACCAGGCGTAGTAGCCGTCGAGCGTGTCCTGGGTGGTGCCGGCCTGAATGAGGTCGCCGGTGTTGTAGCCACCGATGCCGACCCAGGTGGACGAGAACCCGGGTGGGATGGACCCGGCCGAGGGCACCGTCCACGCCCCGGACACGGCGGTCACCCGCTGACCGGTCGGCGGCACGGCGGCGTAGCCCGACCAGTTGAGGCTGTCCTGGTCGGCATTGCGCTGCGCCAGCGGCGCATGCACGTTCACCGGCAGGAGCCGGTGGTGAAGATCGCTGTGCTTGGGCTGGGCGGAACCGCCCGGCATACCAAGCGCCAAGAAAGCCGCGGCCATCCCCGCCAAGACCAACACGCGTCGATGCATCTCTTCCCTCCAGCCCAACCAGCGATCATTAGGCTAGCCGCCCGAGATGAAGGACTGGCCCCGCCCCGTCGTGCACTGGGAGATCCGGGCCGTCGACCCCGACCGGCAGCGTGCGTTTTACAGCGCGCTGTTCAACTGGGACATCGGCGACGGCCCAATCATGAACATCCCCGCCGGCCTCGGCGGGCCCGAGCCGGGGCCGGGTGGCCACATCCGGGCCAGCGACGCCGGCGGGGTCACCCTCTACGTCCAGGTGCGCGACATCAAGGCGTCGTGCGAGAAGGCGGCCGAGCTGGGCGGCGCGGTCGTGCTCGAGCCCTTCGACCTGCCCGGCCAGCCCACCCTCGCGGCCATCACCGACCCCGAGGGCAACGGCGTCATGCTCGTGCAGCAGTAGGGCCCGCTAGTCGAGCGTTTCGAACCGCTGCAGCTGGCGGTCCTCGAGCATGTCGAGGAACGACGACGCCACCGCGTCGACCTTGGCCAGGCGGGCCGACTTGTCGGCGTCCTCCGCCGAGTACCAGAACGTGAGCACCAGCCACTCGCCGT
>JAFATL010000445.1 GCA_019243975.1 Actinomycetota bacterium
GCCTTTTCATCGGCGGCCAGAGCGACGGGGCTGGGCCCCACCTTGATGGGGCGGCCCACGACCTTGCCGGTGCGTTCGCTGATCGTCACCAGCACGCCGCGCTGGTCGTCGGCTACCCACACCAGGCCGCCGGCCACGGTGACCGCCGACGGGCGGCCGGCGATCGGCACCGCCACCACCTTCGCCGGCTTGTTCGCGCCTGAACAGCCGGCAACCAGCGCCGTGATGGCGCACAGCCCGGCCGTCATACGTCGCCGCATCGGGACATGATGGCGGCGATGCGCCCCATCCGCGCCCTCCTCCTCGACTACAGCGGTGTCTTCACGACGCCACCCTTCAGCGGCTTCCCCGCTCTCGAAGCGGCCAAGGGCCTGGATCCGGGCGCGCTGCTCGAGCTCCTGTGGGGCAACTACGGCGACCGCGCCGGCACCCACGCCTGGCACCGGTTGGAGCGGGGCGAGATGACGTTCGCCGAGTACTGGGCCGACATGCAGGAGCGAGCCAAGTCGTCCTTCGGCGACGACTTCGACGTGAGCGAGATGGCCATGGCGATGCGCGACAACTTCGCCGTCCACCACGTGATGGTCACCCGCGTGCGGGAGCTCCGGCCCACCTACAAGACGGCGCTGCTCACCAACAACGTCAAGGAGTTCGGCGACGGCTGGCGCAGCACCATCCCGGTCGACGAGCTGTTCGACGTCGTCATCGACTCGTCGCACGTGGGCAAGCGCAAGCCCGAGGCCGACTACTTCGCCCACGCCCTCGATGCAGTCGGCGTGGACGCCGACGAAGCGGTGTTCCTCGACGACATGCTGTGCAACGTGGAGGGCGCACGGGATGCCGGCCTCACGGCCATCCACGTGGTCGACGTGGCCAAGGCCATCGCCGAACTCGACGCGTTGCTGATCGCCCGCGCCGGTTAGCGTCTGGCCATGTCCGACGCCGACACGCCCCTCGAACTGGTCCGGCGCTTCTGCGCCCTGTGGCCCACGCTCGACCTGCAGGGTGATCTCAAGCCGCTGCTCGACTTCTTCACCGACGACGCGGTGTACCACAACATCCCCGTCGATCCGGTCACCGGGAAGGATGGCATCCGCTCCACGATCAACATGTTCGCCACCGGCGTGAACAGCATCGAGTTCCGCGTCGACAACATCGCCGCCGACGGGGCGGTCGTGATGACCGAGCGGGTCGACGTGTTCAACCTGAGCGATGGGCGCAGCATCGAGCTGCCGGTGATGGGTACGTTCGAGGTGGCCGACGGGAAGATCAAGGCCTGGCGCGACTACTTCGACCTCAACCAGTTCATGAGCCAGCTCACGCCGAGCTAGCGGGACGCCGTCGATGGCGGAGGGGGGAACCGACGACCGGCCGCTGGCCGGTGTGCGCGTCTTCGAGCTGAGCATCGCCATCGCCGGCCCGACGTGCGGCCGGTACCTCGCTCACTTCGGGGCCGATGTCATCCGGGCCGAGTCACGGCGCAACCCCGACCCGGTGCGGTTGATCGGCTCGGCGTGGGTGCCGTTCGACGACCCGTCGATCGGTGACGCCCGCCCCGACACCTCGCCGATGGTCAATGAGTACTCGGCGGCCAAGCGCAGCATCGGCCTCGACCTCAAGAGCGACGGCGGCCGCGGGGTTCTGCGGCGGCTGCTGCCGACGTGTGACGTGTTCCTCACCAACTACAGCGGCCCGGCGCTCAAGACGCTCGGTCTCGACTACGAGGGTGTGCGGGCGCTGCGCCCCGACGTCATCTACGTCGCCATGCACGCGTTCGGTGCCGTCGAGGATTCGCCCTATTACGACTACGTCGCCTGGGTGCCCAACCAGGCACCGCTGACCGGCCTCGACGACCTCACCGGCTATCCCGACGAGCCACCGGCCGCCATCGCCTCGTTCGGCTACCCCGACTATTCGAGCGGCATCTACGCGGTGCTCGCCACGTGCGCGGCGCTGGAGTGGCGCGACCAGACAGGCGAGGGCCAGCTGTGCGACGTCGCGCAGTTCGAGGCGACGGTGTCGCTGCTCGGGCCCTTCCTCCTCGA
The DNA here is from genome assembly GCA_019243975.1 of Actinomycetota bacterium. Classification (GTDB taxonomy): domain Bacteria; phylum Actinomycetota; class Acidimicrobiia; order Acidimicrobiales; family JAFATL01; genus JAFATL01. The sequence goes on from JAFATL010000445.1 coordinate 2,046, forward strand.
CCACGAACGCAACGACACCACGCCGGCGCGCACAGGCGACCGGCTCGAGGGGTCGGCA
>JAFATL010000571.1 GCA_019243975.1 Actinomycetota bacterium
GGTCGAGGGCGTCGGCGAGGAACCCAGCGACCGCCTTCCCGGCCACCGCGGCGGTCCCCTGGCCAATGACGAGCACCTGGCACAGGTCGGCCGTCGCCAAGCGCGATCCGATGTCGGCGGGCAGCGCTTCGTCGGCCAGGCGGGCACGGAGGCGACCGTGCTCTTCCTCGATCTTGCCGCGCAGCGTCTTGCGGAACGAGTGGGGAGCCTCGGTCAGCTCCTTCAGGAGGAAGTGCGGGTAGTCACCCCGGTCGATGTCGCGCGTGGTGATGCTGGCGACGGTGAGCTCGTCGGCTGAAACGGGCAGGGCCGTGCCGTCGTACGCGATGCGGCGGATGCCCTCGAGCGACCCGGCGTCGGCGCGGTCGATGGCGACGACCTCACCCCGCACGCCGTTGGGCGCCTCGCGCTCACCGTCCATGCGGAGGTACTGCGACGTCTCCTCCACCAAGCCGTACGGCTCGCTGGCCACGATGTAGGCGTCTTCGGCCAGGCCGACGTAGAGCGCCTGCCCGCTGCCGCGCAGCGCCAGCAGGATCTCGCCCGGCTGCGCCGCCGTCGACGCGCCGATGGCAGTGGAGCCCTCGAACTTGGCCACCGCAGCGCGGAAGGCCTCCGCCGGCTGCTGGCCGTTGTCGATGCCGCGCGCAACCAGGGTGGGGATCACCTTGGCGTCGGTCGTGATCTCGGGCGGGATGACGAGGCCGGCGCTCTCGCGCAGTTCGGCGTAGTTGTCGACGTCGCCGTTGAGAGCGGCCACGACGTACGGCCGGTCGGGCCCAGCCGCTTCTTCCTGGTTGAGGGGATGGGCATTGGCCTGCGAGATGATCCCCACGCTCGCCCACCGGGTGTGGCCCAGCACGGTGCACTGCGCGGTGTCCCCGGACAGGGCGCGATGCAGGAGGTCGTCGGCGATGATCGCCTCGCGCAACACGCGCGTGTTGTCACCGAGCTCGCCGATCTCGGCGGCCGCCTTGTAGACGAAGCTCAGGCACCCGTCGGCCGCGCGAACGGCATTCGACGGAAACAACGGATCGCGCGATCGCGCCGACAGCGCGTCGCGCACGTCCGGCGCGTCGAGGTCGAGCCCATGGCCGTCGACCAGCAGGTGCAGGCCGGCCGAGTCACGGCCCCGGACCTCGAGCCGGTCGAGCGCCGACAGCGCGATCTGCACGGACGTGAACGCCTCGATGGCCGCCCGACCCGGATCGCGGCCCGCCAACGCGCCGACGGCGCGCGCCGTGCGGAGGCGGTCGTGACGCACCGCCCACGCCGCGTCCTTCAGCCGGATGAGCGCGGCGTTGAAGTGCTCAGGATCCTGCCCGCCGAGCAGCGACGCGTCTTCGTCGACGCGTCGCTCGACGTCAGCGGCGTGCTGCTCGATGCGTCCGACGACGTCGTCGACGGTCGCCGCCAGCTCGGGGGCTCCCAGCAGGCACCGCACGCCCGCGGTCCCCCGCAGCGCGGCGTCGACTGTTTCCACCTGCCCGGCAGCCGCGTCGAAGGCGCCCGCCACGTCACCGACGGCACCCGTCTCGAGGGCGCGCAGGGCCTCGACGAGGGCCGACTCGACCCACGCCGCGTCGGCGGGGGCCCGCTCGCTGAACCGCCGGACGACGGCGATGATGCCGCACATGGCCGGTCCAGCCTACCGGCAGGTCTTCTCTACAACGGCCGCGAGGTGCGCCGTCTCCGCCTCTGCTTGCTCCTGCGTGGCCGCCTCCACCATCACCCGCACGACCGGTTCGGTGCCGCTCGGGCGCAGCAGGACGCGGCCTTGCGACCCGAGCCGCTTCTCCACCGCCGCCACCTGCGCCCACAGCGCAGTGGCCGCGTCCAGGCCCTCACGCGACGCCACCCGCACGTTGCGGAGGACCTGCGGGAATCGCTGCATGGCGCCGGTGGCCAGTTCGGCCAGCGGGCGGCCGGACCGCACGACGACGTCGAGCAGCTGCAAGCCCGTCAGCAACCCATCGCCGGTGGTGGCCAGGTCGCGGAAGATGACGTGACCCGACTGCTCGCCGCCGAGCGACCAGCCCCCGTGCTCGAGCGCCTCCAGCACGTAGCGGTCGCCGACCTGCGTCTCGAACACGTCGATGCCGTGCTCGGCCATGGCCAGCCGGAACCCGAGGTTGGTCATGACGGTGACCACGACGGTGTTGCCCGTGAGCACGCCCCGGTCGCGCCGGTCGAGGGCGCACAGCGCGATGAGCCGGTCGCCGTCGACGAGGGCGCCCGTGTTGTCGACGGCCACCACCCGGTCAGCG
>JAFATL010000621.1 GCA_019243975.1 Actinomycetota bacterium
GTGCATCGGACCCACCAGCCGCCAGCCGCGACGGTCGACGTTGGTCCCGAACTCCTGCGAACGCTCCTCCATCACGGTCCAGTGGCTGCCGAGGATGTCGAAACCGCCGACGGACGTCGCACCGATCGACAACAGCGAGCAGCCGAACCGGCTGGCCAGGCGCGGACCCGCAGGCGACACCTGCGCAGCCACCGCCACCTCGAAGCGGGGGTGCGTGTACGGGCGCAGCTGCAGCCGCGCGTCTTTCAACGTGAACCAGTCGGTCTCGCGCGTCACCGGCTCGCTGCCGTCGAGCAGGGCGAGGATCGCTTCCAGCGACTCCTCCATGCGCTCGCGTTGCTTGTCGACGGGAATGCCCATCATGAACGCGTCGGACGGCAGCGCCCCCGGGCCCACACCGAACATCACGCGGCCGCGCGTGATGTGGTCGAGCAGCACCATGCGGTCGGCCAGGATCAACGGGTGGTGGTAGGGGAGCGAGCTCACCCCCGTGCCCAGCTTGATGTGCTTGGTGCGCTGCGACGCGGCGGCGATGAACACCTCGGGCGAGGCGATGATCTCGTAGCCGGCCGAGTGATGTTCGCCCACCCAGGCCTCGTCGAAGCCCAGCCCGTCGAGCCGTTCGATCAACTCGAGGTCACGCTCCAGCGCCAGCGTCGGGTTCTGCCCGACGGGATGGAAGGGAGCAAGGAAGATGCCGAACTTCATGGGCCAGTCCATGGCCGGGAAGCCTGACCGAGACTTGACCGTTCGGTCAAGAAGTTCGGGTCAGTCGAGCAGGTCGGGCTGCTCCCGCACGATGCGGTCGTAGAGGGGCTGGAAGCTGAGCCAGCCCGAGAGGGGATGGCCCACCTGGCCGCCGGTGACGGTGGCCTGCTCCTCGTCGATCAGCACCGGCTTGCCGGCCGCTTCGGCCAGCAACTGCACCTGGCACGAGCGCTCCATGGTGATGAACCACCACACCGCCGCGTCGACGGTCTGGCCGACGGTGAGCAGCCCGTGGTTGCGCAGGATGACGGCCTTGGCGTCGCCGAGGGCGTGGGCGATGCGCTTGCCCTCCTCGGTGTCGAGCACGACGCCGGTGTAGTCGTCGAACACCTCGTGGTCGTTGTAGAACGCGCACACGTCCTGGGTGAGGGGATCGAGCTTGCGCCCGAACGCCGACCACGTCTTGCCGTAGACGGAGTGCGAGTGGGCCGCCGACACGCAGTCGGGGCGCGCCGCGTGCACCTGCGAGTGGATGGCGAAGGCGGCGGTGTTGACCGGGTGCTTGCCCTCCACGACTTCACCGTGGTCGTTGACCAGCAGCAGGTCGGACACCCGGATGTGTCCGAAGTGCATGGCGAACGGGTTGACCCAGAAGTGGTCGGTGAGCTCGGGGTCGCGCGCCGTGATGTGACCGGCCACGCCCTCGTCGAACCCGAAGCGGCTGAACAGGCGGAAGCCGGCAGCCAGGCGCTGCTTCCGGTGGAGCCGCTCGTCTTCCACGTTGTCGAAGGTGGGCGGGGTACGGAACTGGAGCTCGGGCATGTCCGAATTCTAGGCGCTGGGGTGACGTGAGTGTCAGTGAGGACCTCGCGCCTAGCGTGGACCGATGCGGGGAGGGACGGGGCTGACGGTGGCCGGCGCCATCGGCGTGGCGGTCGCTCCCGTGCTGCCGTGGGCCCGCACGGGCCGGGCGGCCCGATCGGGTTTCGCCCTCGCGCATCTGGCCCAGCGCCTGGGCCTCGCCCACACCTGGCCGCTCAAGGCGCTGCTCTTCGCGGTGGCCCTCCTGCCGCTGCTGGCAGCCGTCGTCTGGACGGCCGCGGCCCTAGAGTGGCGGTGGGTCATGGCGGCCCTGGCGGCGGTGGCCGGGGGGATCGCCATCGCCGGCGCCGTCATCGTGTGGCGGTCGACGGTGCATGCGTTGGTCGGGCCCCCGGTGGGCGCGGTCGCGGGGGCGGCGGCGGTCGCAGGTGCGGTGTGGACGGCGATCCAGCTGAGACCACGAGGGGCAAACGGGGAGGCAACGTGAGCGAGCAGGGTGGCGCGGGGGCGACGAGCGAGGAGCTGCCGCTCCCGCAGCCGGAGCGGGGGAGGGGCCCGCTGCGCCTGGCGGCCATCTGGATCGGCATCGTGGCGGTGCTGGCGGGCACGGTCGTGGCGGTGGTGCTGGCCAACAGCGGCGGGGGCACCAACAGCCCCACCGCGGCGGTGCAGAAGCTCGTCAACGCGGCGGCCGACGTCGACACCCTGGGCATGCTCGACGCACTGCCGCCCTCTGAGCGCAACGCCCTGCAGGGCGGGCTGGTCGACGTCACGAACGAGCTCAAGCGCCTGAAGGTGCTGTCGGCCGACACCGATCTGCACAAGATCAAGGGCCTCGACTTCAAGTTCGACAACCTCAAGTACAAGACCA
>JAFATL010000644.1 GCA_019243975.1 Actinomycetota bacterium
GTGGCGATCACGCCGAACGACACCAGCGAGGCCAGCAGCCGGTGCGTCCACTCGATGATGGCGTGATGATTGGCCGGGGGGATCCAGCGGCCGTAACAGGTCGGCCAGCCGGGGCAACCCAGGCCGGAGTCGGTGGCCCGCACCAGACCGCCGGCCGTCGCCAGCAGGAAGGTGAGGATGGTCGTCACCAGCGAGAGGCGGGCCAGCCGAGACATGCGGGCCCCGACACTACGGGCCGGTCACCGTCCCCCACAAAGCACGGCATGAAGCACGGCCTCGCATCGGTGGGAAAATCACCGGCATGACGACGCCCATGCCGGTCGAGCTCGAGGAGCCCGGCGTCGAGGAGGTCATCGAACCTGACCGCCCGTGGCTGGTGATCGTATGGAACGACCCCATCAACCTCATGTCGTACGTGACCTTCGTGTTCCAGAAGTTGTTCGGCTACAGCCGGGAGAAGGCGACCAAGCTCATGCTCGACGTGCACCACAAGGGCCGGGCGATCGTGTCGAGCGGAACGCGGGAGCGGGCCGAGCTCGACGTGTTCCGCCTCCACGAGCACGGCCTCTGGGCGACGATGGAACAATCCGACTAGTGATCGGCGCGCGCATCAAGCGCACCCGCAAGGGTGACTTCCAGCTGCGCCTGCCCCTCGAGGAGCGCGACCTGTTGCGGTCGCTGCCGGGGCAGCTGCGCGAGCTGCTGGGCACCGACGACCCCTCGCTGCACCGGCTGTTCCCGCCCGCCTACAAGGACGACGCCGAGCACGAGGACGAGTACCGGCGCCTGATGGGCGGCGATCTCGAGGACCGCCACCGCCAGGCCCTCACGGTGATGGAGGAGACGATCGACGCCGAGCGGCTCGACGAGGACCAGCTGACCGGTTGGCTGGGCGCCCTCAACCAGCTGCGCCTGGTGCTGGGCACGCGCCTCGACGTCACCGAGGACATGTACGAGCGGGAGATGGACCCGGACGACCCGCGGGCGCCCGCGTTCGCCCTGTACGGCTACCTCGGCTGGCTCCAGGAGCAGGCCGTGGCTGCTCTCTCCGGCGGGTGACGTCGCAGCGCGTCGAGGTGGCGCCCGGCGTCGGTCTCGACGTGCGCGTCTGGCCCGAGGGTGATGGGCGTGCGTTCCTGCTCGTGCACGGCTTGGCGTCGAACGCGCGCATGTGGGACGGCGTCGTGGAGGAACTGCAGGCACTCGGCCATCCCGCCGCGACCGTCGACCAGCGCGGCCACGGCCGGTCGGACAAGCCCGACCACGGTTACGACATGGCGCGCGTCGCCGACGACGCCGCCGCCGTGGTGGAGGCGCTGGGGTGGTCGCGACCGGTTGTCGTCGGGCAGTCGTGGGGCGGCAACGTGGTGATCGAGCTGGCTCACCGCCACCCCGAACTTGTCGCGGGCGTCGTGGCGGTCGACGGCGGCACCATCGAGCTGGCGCGTCCGTTCCCCGAGTGGGACGCGTGCGCCGCCGCCATGCGCCCGCCGCCGACCACGGGCACGCCGCTGGCCGACCTGGAGCAGATGCTGCGCGGGTTGCATCCGGATTGGCCGGAGTCGGGCATCGCCGGGATGCTCGCCAACTGGGAGGTGCGGGCCGACGGCACGGTGGCGCCGTGGCTCACCCTCGAACGCCATCTCCTGATCCTGCGCGGGCTGTGGGAGCACCACCCGTCGGCCCTGTACGCGTCGATCCAGGTCCCCGTGCTGCTCGTGCCCGCGGCAGGCGGGTTCGCCACGACGGACGAAGCCGTGGGCCTGCTGCCACGCGGACGCGTGCGGCCGCTGGCCGGCGACCACGACCTGCACGCGCAGCATCCGGCGGCCGTCGCCGAGGTGCTGCACGAGTCGGCCACCGACGGGTTCTTCACATGACCGCGGTCGCGCCGCGCGTGCTCGCGATCATGGGATCGGGCGAGACCAGCCCCACGATGATCAAGACGCATCGGCGACTGCTGGCGGAGGCCGACCGCGTCGGGCCAGCCGTCCTGCTCGACACGCCGGTCGGGTTCCAGGAGAACGCGTCCGACATCGCCGCTCGCGCCGTCG
>JAFATL010000661.1 GCA_019243975.1 Actinomycetota bacterium
GGTGCCCGCCGGAGTGAGCGGAGGGCGCCAGCCCGGAGCGAACCAATGTCAACCGAAGAAGACCTCGGCCACCTCGAGCAGGTGGTGGTCGAGTGTCTTGAGCTCGCCCACCGCCACCTCGAGGGGCACGCGCACGATCTGGCCCGCCTGCAGGGCCACCATCGACCCGAAGCCGTCGTCGTGCACGGCGTCGATGGCGGCGACGCCGAAGCGCGTCGCCAGCACCCGGTCGTAGGCGGTCGGTGTGCCGCCCCGCTGGATGTGCCCGAGGATCGTCACCCGCGTCTCGAAGCCGGTGCGCCGCTCGATCTCCTCCGCCAGCAGGTTGCCGATGCCACCCAACCGGACGTGGCCGAACGCATCGGTCTCGCCCGACTGCAGGGCCAGCGTGCCTTCCTTGGGCTTCGCCCCCTCGGCCACCACGACGATCGACGCGTAGCGCCCCGACTCGTGGCGCTTGGTGATGAAGTCGCACACCTCGGCGATGTCGAACTCCTCCTCCGGCACCAGCACCTCGGCGGCGCCCCCGGCAATGCCCGCGTAGGTGGCGATCCAGCCCGCGTGCCGACCCATGACTTCGCACACCATGACCCGGTCGTGTGATTCCGCCGTCGTGTGCAGCCGGTCGATCGCATCGGTGGCGATCTGCACGGCCGTGTGGAACCCGAACGTCACCTCGGTGCCGGAGAGATCGTTGTCGATCGTCTTCGGCACGCCCACCACCGGCAGGTTCTCGTCCCGCACCAACTTGTGAGCGACGCCGAGCGTGTCCTCGCCGCCGATGGCGATGAGGGCGTCGAGCCCGAGCTCCTCGAACGTCGCCTTGGCCCGGTTCACGCCGTCGGCCACCTTGTAGGGGTTGGTCCGCGACGACCCGATGATGGTGCCGCCTCGGGGCAGGATGCCGCGGCAGCGCTCCACGTTGAGCTCCATCGTCTGGTTCTCGACGACGCCCCGCCACCCGTCGAGGAAGCCGAGGAGCTGGTCGCCGTAGTGGCGTTCGCCCTTGCGGACGGCGGCCCGAATGACGGCATTCAGGCCGGGGCAGTCGCCGCCGCCCGTGAGGATTCCGACTCGCATGCGCGCACCCCCAACGTGGTCAGGTGCTCGTCACCCTAATGAACGGCGCACAACTCCTTGCCAAGGCGCCCGCTTTTGAGTACGAATCCGCCAACTGACTGGGGAGGGTTTCATGCCGCGCAAGGGCACCAACAAGGCTCAGCTGCTTCGGAACGTCAGCTTGTTCTCGGCGTGCAGCGCCAAGGAGCTGTCGCGCATTGCCGCGCTGGCCGACGAGGCCGACGTCGAAGCCGGCCGCGTGCTCACGCGCGAAGGAAACCCCGGCGGCGAGTTCTTCGTGATCGCCGACGGTCAGGCCACCGCCAGGATCGGCAAGAAGAAGGTGGCCACGTTCGGTCCCGGGTCGTTCTTCGGCGAGATGTCGCTGCTCGACCACGGACCCCGGTCCGCGACCATCACCGCCGACACGCCCATGCACCTGCTGGTCGTAGATCCCCGCAGCTTCGCCAGCCTCATCGACGACGTGCCGTCGGTGGGCCGCAAGATCATGCGCACGCTGGCCGAGCGCCTCCGCAACAGCGAGAAGGCCCCCGCCACCCACTGACCGGAGTCAGCCGCGGGGCTTCGGTTCCGTGGACTTGGTGAGCAGGCCGACCTCGCGTTGGAAGTCGTCGAGGTCTTCGAACCCCTTGTAGACGCTGGCGAAGCGCAGGTACGCGACCTCGTCGAGCACGCGCAACCGCTCGAGCACGGCCATGCCGACCTGCTGGCTGGTGACCTCGGCGCCGAGCATGCGCACGGTCTCCTCCACCTCGGCCGCCACCGACTCCATCTGCTCGTCGGTGATGGGGCGGTTCTTGGTGGCCGCCCGCAAACCGCCGACGACCTTGGCCCGGTCGAACGGCTCGGGATCACCCGAGCGCTTCACGACCACGAGCGCTGCCTCCTCCACCCGCTCGAACGTGGTGAAGCGGCGACCGCACGCCAGGCACTCGCGCCGGCGGCGAATGGCGGCGCCGTCGTCGGCCTGCCGCGAGTCGACGACCTTGTCGTCGAGGCTGGAGCAGACCGGGCAACGCACACCACGACGCTACCTACCTCGTCCGCGGTGCGGACGGTCGTTTACGGCAGCGTGATGACCTCGCCGACCCGCAGGGGCTGCCCGTGCCGGGATGCCTCCAGCTTGTCGACGAGCGGCCGCACATCACCGGTGGGCTGCAGCGCCCGGGCGATGACCCAGAGGGTGTCGCCCGGCTGCACGACGTGGATCAGGCGGGGCGCCGGGGCGGCGGTCGCCGCGGCGTGGGTCGGAGCGGTCTCGGGGGCGGTGAGGGGGCCGCCCCCGAGCCGTCCGAGAACGGCACCTGCCGTCAGCAGCACAGCCGCGACCAGCAGGCCGACCACGAAGCGACGCCGGCGGTAGACACGGGTGCTGGGCCGGCGGCGGGCCCGCGACCGGGGTGCGGCGGGGGGAACCAGGTAGAGGCTGGGCCGCTCGGGCGCCAGGACATCGTCGCCCCACGACGGGCCCAGGGGCCGTAGGGACGGCGAAGCCTCCTCGGCCTCGCCGTAGCTCGTCCTCGGATATGCGATGGCGGCCATCTGTCCTCCTGCCGGTGCCAACAAATTACACCACTGTGATTCTTCCCACCACCCGCAACTTATGCAACACGAACAGGCGTTCGCCGTCAAGGAAAATGTCGAACAGATGTTTGTAGCCGGGCATCGGGCATGGTACCGTCGGATCCGAACGAGTGTTCGAGCCGATCAGGGGGTACACCGCCATGCCGAAGGACGCAGCCAGGGGCGACGCAGCCGGCGAGGGCGCAGGCCCGGCCAAGGGCGACCAGCTCACGGGCAAGCGGCGGGAGATCCTCGAGTTCATCGAGTCCCAGCTGCGTGACCGGGGCTTTCCCCCCTCCGTGCGTGAGATCGGCGAGGCGGTGGGCCTCACCTCCTCCTCCACCGTCCACGCCCACCTGGCCACGCTCCAGCGCCAGGGCTACCTGCGGCGCGACCCCACGAAGCCGCGGGCCATCGAGGTGCGGTGGGACCCGTCCTCCGGCGCCCACTCCATCGATCGGCGCCCCGTGCGCCACGTGCCCCTGGTGGGCGACGTGGCCGCCGGCACCGACGTCCTGGCCCAGGAGAACGTCGAGGAGGTCTTCCCCCTCCCCGAAGACTTCACCGGTGCCGGCCAGCTCTTCATGCTGCGGGTTCGCGGCGACTCCATGATCGAGGCGGGCATCCTCGACGGCGACCACGTGGTGGTCCGCCAGCAGCCCCAGGCCGACAAGGGCGACGTGGTCGTGGCGGGCATCCCCGGCGACGAGGCCACGGTCAAGACCTACGCCCGCAAGGGCGGCAAGGTGGTGCTGGTGCCTTCCAACAGCCGCCTCCAGCCCATCGAGCTCGACCCCTCCGACGTCACCATCTACGGCAAGGTGGTCACGGTCCTCCGGCGCCTGTAGATCGCCCGTAGGGCCCAAAATCGCCCCCGAAGTACGCGTACAGCCCAGAACGGGCGACAATAGGGGCGTGCCCCTGTCCGTCCGGGTGGGCAGGCCGGCGGCCGTGGCCGCTGCGGTCGCCCTCCTCTTCGCCTTCGCCCCGCCGGCCCACGCCGCGGGCGATCCCGACCTGCCCAAGCAGTGGGGCATGTCGGCCATCGGCGCGCCGACGGCCTGGAGCCAGGGCAAGACCGGCACCGGCATCACCATCGCCGTCGTCGACACGGGTGTCGACCTGGCCCACAGCGAGTTCGTGAAGCCCAACCGGCTGCTGCCGGGCCTCAACCTGATCACCCCCGGCACCCCGCCCCAGGACGACAACGGCCACGGCACGCACGTGGCGGGCATCGCAGCGGCCGCCCTCAACGGGATGGGCGTCGCCGGCGTGGCGCCCGACGCCCGCATCCTGCCCATCAAGGTGCTCGACAGCACGGGCAGCACGGTCGGTGACAGCGTCGACCGCGGCATCCGGTGGGCCGCCGACCAGGGCGCTCAGGTGATCAACCTGTCGCTGTCGGGCGGTGGGCAGGAGGTCTTCGGCCCGAGCACCAACGAGGCCGTCGCCTACGCGTGGTCGAAGGGGTCGATCTGCGTCTTCGCCGCCGGCAACAGCTACCTGCTCAGCTCCGGGTTCGCCGACCAGAACGCGCTCGTCGTCAGCGCCACCGACCGCCACGACCAGAAGCCCGACTACTCCAACGGCGTCGGCTCGGCCAAGTGGGGCATCTCGGCGCCGGGCGGCGGCGGCACCTTCGCCCCGCTGCAAGACCTGATCTGGTCGACCTACTGGGACGGCACCCACCCCAACGACTACGCGTACGACGCGGGCACCTCGATGGCTGCACCGCACGTGGCCGGGGCGGCGGCGGTGCTGCGGTCGCTCGGCCTCACCCCGCAGCAGACGGTCGACCGGCTGCTGTCTACCGCCAAGGACCTCGGCCCGACGGGCCGCGACAGCACGTTCGGCTACGGGCGCCTCGACGTGGCCAAGGCCGTGTCCGGCCTGCCGGCGGCGCCGGCATCGAGTGCGACCACGGTCGCGTCCTCGACGCCGGGGCCGAGCGTTCTCGGCGAGACGACCAGCCGCACGCCCACCACCATCACCAGCGAGGGCGTGATCACGCCGGTGCCGACGACGGTGGCCAACGCCAAGGCCGCGTCGACCTCCACCACCTCACCGGCGCTCGCCCCCAGCACGGTCGACCGCGGTGCGACGGCGAGCGCCAGCGCACCAACGAGCGGCACCAAGCACGACAGCGGTGCGGGCCCGTGGGCGTGGGTGGCGCTGGCCGCCGTGCTGGTGGGTGCGGGCGCGGCGGGCTTCGTGTTCCGGGTCAGACGACCCGGCGGCGCCTGACCGTCGCTGCCGTCGCGATCAACACCAGCACGAGCAGCGCACCAGCCACGACCGACGCGGCGACGGGGCGGCCGCTGTCGTCGTTGCTCGGGTTGACGCGCAACGTCACCTGATTGCTGCGGGGGACGCTCGTCGTCGTCTCCGGTGGCAATGAGCTCGTCGACGGTTCCGGCACGGTGGGCGGCGGGGTCGTCGAGGGCGGCGGCGTGACGATGGCCGGAGCCGACCCTGCCGGTGTCGTGGTGCGGCGCGGGCGGGTGGTGGCAGGCGGCGAGGTCGACCCGCTGCCGCCCGTCGACGGCAGCGACGTCGCGGTGGGCGCGGGATTCACGCCGACGGCCCGGCTCACGTCGAGGAAGCCTTGGCAACCCGATCCGCACCCGATCTTGTCGGCGGAGTTCAGCAGTTGTTGGACGGCGCTGTCACGGTTGAGGCCCTGCGCCAACAACAGCGCCACCGCGGCGGCCACGTGCGGGACGGCCATCGAGGTGCCCGCCAAATACGCGTAGCGCCCCTGCGTCCACGTCGACACGATGCCTTCGGACGGGTCGCTGTTCTCGCCGCCGGGCGCCACCATGCCCCAGCGCGAGTTGCCCAGCGACGTCGAGTACGAGGCGACGCTGCCGTTCTTGCGCGCCGCGCCCACGATGATGGCGTGCGCGTTCGGGTAGTCGACCTGCCCGTTGGCGTCGTTGCCCGCCGCCAGCACGGGAACGGCACCGGCCGACCACGCCCACTCGACGCCCTGGCCGAGGGTCGGGCCCTGCCCGCCGAAGATCAGGAAGTTCGAGGGCGGCGGGCGACCGGGGTCGAGGCCGAGGCTGAGGTTCACCACGCGGGCGCCTTGCGACACCACCCACTTGATGCCGGCGTTGACGTCGGCCACCGTCGCCGTCATGCCCGGCTTGGATTGATCGGTGCTGGGTTGGAACACGCGGGCCACCACGACGCGCGCGTTGGGGGCGACGCCGGCGATGCCTTGCCCGTTGCCGGCGTTGGCCACCGCGATGCCGGTCACGTGGGTGCCGTGGCCGTCGATGTCGTCACCCGAACCGCCGCACCGCGACGGGTCGCCACCCGTGTTGATGCAGGCGGTGGACGCGGCGATGCGACCGGCCAGGTCAGGATGGGAGAGGTCGACGCCGGTGTCGACGATGCCGATGGTCACGCCGGCGGCGGTATCGGACGGCCACACCTCGGGGGCGTGGATCGCCGACAGGCCCCACTGATCAGGGAAGAACGGGTCGTTGGACGCGACGGCAGGAACAGCCGCCCCCCACACGGCCGCCACGACGGCAACGACCAGGAACCACCCCCGCGCCCCACGCATTTGCTCCATGATCCCACGCCGGGGCGCAGGCGGCTGACGCGCCGGTGCTAGCGGGGCGGCACCAGGTTGGGCACCCACGTGCCGCCGATGGCGTGGTAGTTGAGCCACACTCCCGCCATCGGCCCGGGCCGGGCCTGGCTCAAGAGGTAGTTGCGGTAGCCGTTCGGGGGCACGCCGAACTTGGAGCCGGGGAACTGGCGTTGACAGGCGGCGAAGCCGTTGCCCCACGGACCCGTCGCCGCGGTGAC
>JAFATL010000178.1 GCA_019243975.1 Actinomycetota bacterium
AGGTCGACGACCACCGGGCCCTCACCTGCCATCACCACCCCGGTGAGGCACTGGTCGGACTCGTCGTCGACCTCGATCAGTGCCACCTGCCCAGCCGATGGCTTCCACCCGTCGTTCCCACGCCCACCGTCCATGAGAAAACGGTACCGGGGTTGCGCGCTCAGTGTGCGCCGACGCCCTCCGCGAGCTGGCCCGCAGTGCAGATCTGGACCCGGTCGTCGGCCACGGCGGCGGCCACCACCGCCTCCAGCGCGGCCACCCGCCGGTCGTCGACGGCGGTGATGGGGGCGTGGCAGATCAGCAGGAAGAGCCCGCCGTTGGCAGCGGTCTTCTCGAGCGACGCCAGCCACTGTTCCTGCACGTCAACGGGGTCGGCCGGCTGGTCACGCAGGTAGTGGAAGCCGTCGACGCCGGGCCACACGAAGGGTACCTGGGCAAGGTGCGGGGTGAGCCGGCCCAGGCGCATGCCGTCGCCCAGGCTGGCGTCGTAGGCATAGCCGAGGCGCTCGAGCACGGCGGGGGTGTGGGCGGTGCGGCTGCCGCCGGGCGCCCGGAACCCGGCCGGGCGCACCCCGGCCGCCTCGGCCAGGGCGTCGGTGGCCCGAGAGGCCAGGTCGTCCTCCTCGTCGGGAGCCAGCTCCGACCACGGCTCGTGGGCCCAGCCGTGCATGCCCAGCTCGTGGCCCCGGGCGACCAGGTCGGCCACCGCCGCCGGCCGCTTCCGCCCGTGCTCGCCCTCCAAGAAGAAGGTGGAGGTCACACCGTGCCGGTCCAGCACGCCGTACAGCGAGCCCATCTCGTCCTCGCTGCCGAGGTGGTCGAAGGTGAAGCTGGCCCGGGCACTCATCTTTGGTTCATGAATCCTTCAATATGGTCGCTGTCGTGCGAGTTCTGGTGGTCGAAGACGAAGTCAAGATGGCCGGCCTCCTCAAGCGGGGCCTGGAGCGGGAGGGCTACGCGGTCGACATCGCCGGCGACGGCGACGGCGCCCTCGGCCGGGCCCGGGAGACCTCGTACGACGCCATCGTGTTGGACGCCATGATTCCACCGCCCGACGGGTTCGCGGTGTGCCGGCGCCTGCGCCAGGAGGGCCAGTGGGCGCCGGTGTTGATGCTGACCGCCAAGGACTCGGTCGCCGACCGGGTGTCGGGCCTCGACGCCGGCGCCGACGACTACCTCACCAAGCCGTTCGCTTTCATCGAGCTGTTCGCCCGCCTGCGGGCCATCACCCGCCGCGAGCTGGGTGAGCGCCCCGTGCGCATCGAGGTGGGCGACCTCGCTCTCGATCCCGTCGCCCGCGAGGTGTTCCGCGGCGACGTGCGCATCAACCTGTCGGCCAAGGAGTTCTCGCTCCTCGAGCAGCTCATGCGCCACGCCGGCCAGGTGCTGTCCCGCAGCGCCATCCTCGAGCACGTGTGGGACTTCGCCTACGAAGGCACGTCCAACGTCGTCGACGTGTACATCCGCTACTTGCGCGAGAAGGTCGACCGCCCGTTCGGCGTGAATACCATCGAGACGGTCCGCGGCGCCGGCTACCGGCTGCGGGCTACCTGAGACCTACGGAACTACCCTCCGGGCGTGATCCCGGGACGGGCCGAGGCCGCGCAGCAGTGGCAGGAGCAGGGCTACGCCATCGTCGACGGGCTGATCCCCGAAGCCGACATCGACGCCGCCGCTGACGACATCGCCCGGCTGTACGGCGGCGACACGTTCGACAACTACAACCAGGCCAAGGGCTTCGGCGACGGCTCGCCCGAAGGCAAGCAGTTCCGGGCGTCCCAGTTCGACGGCATGCGCGGCTTTCCGTTCGCCGGCTGCCCCACGCTCAACGCGTTGTACGTGCACCCCAACCTGGTGGCGTTCGCGCGCGCAGCGTTGCAGGACGACGACGTGCGCATCTACCAAGCGGCGGCCTGGGGCAAGTGGGCGGGGGAGATCAACTACGAACAGCCGTTGCACCAGGACGGCAACCACTCGTTGCTCCCGCCCCGTATGGAGCCGGGGTTCTGGCACCTGGAGACGTTCCTGTACCTGAGCGACGTCGACGAAGACTGTGCGCCGCCCCGACTGGTGCCCAACCCCGAGGCCACCGTTCCCTACAACGAGTTGTACGAGCACGAGATCGCGGCGACGGCCAAGCGGGGCTCGCTGCTCGCGTATCGATCCGACGTGTGGCACCGGGGAAGTGACTTCGGCCGCGACGACGCGTCGCGGTTCGTCGCCGTCGTGGCCTTTCGGCCCGCGTCAGCGGAGTGGTTCGGCTACGACGCGTTCCCCCGCCTCGGTGGCAGCGGGCACTGGATCGAGTTCGTCGCCGGCAAGACGCCCGACGACCTCGCCCTGTTCGGCATCCCCCGCCCGGGACACCTGTACTGGAACGCCGCGAGCGTCGAAGCCATGGGCGCCAAGTACCCGGGCCTCGACATGCAGCCCTGGATCGACGCCCTGCGCTGACGACGGCTACGCGTCGGGCGTGGGTGCGCTCGACGCTTCGGCCGGAACGAGGAAGCGGCCGATGAGCGGGAGCTCCCAGAACGACTCGGCCCGGGCGACGGCCAACGCGGCGGGGAGGACGTTCTCGGGCGCGTCGTAGACGGCGTAGCGAGGGTGCCACTCGGGGTCGAACTTGGCGTTGTACTTCCACAACGACTCGATCTGCATCGAGTCGCTCATGCGGCGCAGGAACCAGCGCTCGACCCGCTGCGTGAGGCTGGTGCCGGTCTCGCCCGCCAGTACGGCGCGCATGGTGGCGAAGTTGAGGCACAGCCCGCGCATGCCCCGTTCGCGCACGTGCTCGATGGTGCGCACGACGAGGAAGTCGAGCAGGCCGTTGGGGTGCTCGCCGTGACTGCGCCGCATGAGGTCGAGCGAGTAGCCGTCGATGCCGGGCGCCGGCACGTACTGGCAGACGGCCACCGGATCACCGTCGGGCCCGAACGCCACGACCAGCAGCAGTCCCTCGTCGACCGGATCGAAGACGCGGCCGAGCGTCATCGAGAAGCCGCGTTCGACCTGACCGCGCCGGCTCTCGCCCATCATGCCCAGCAGGCGGCCCTTCAGCTCCGGCTCGAGGTGGGCGGGGTCGTAGAAGGCGGCGGTGTAGCCGTACTTGGCGATGCGGTTGACGGCCTGGCGCAGGCTCTTGCGGTGGCCGCCCTCCAGCTCGAAGCGCGTGCAGTCGACGACGGCCTCGTCACCCACGTACAGCTCGCGCATGCCCGAGGTGCGGTACACGGGCAGCCACTCCTCGGTCGCGCCGAGTACCGCCACCGACCATCCGTTGTCGTCGGCGAAGCGGTGGAACGCGGCCCACACCGGCTCGCGCTCACTGGCCGGGCCGATGGGGTCGGGCGACACCAGGCACACGCCCGAGTACACGGCGTACGACACGACGCTGTCGCCCCAGAAGAAGTGGTGCTTGTCGTCGCGCAGGGCGAAGTACGCCAGGGTGTCGGCGCCGTAACGGCGCACGATGTCCCGCGCCTTCCCCGCGTCGCTGTCGCCCGCGGGCCGATGCAGTCGCTTCGACACGACCGGACGGAACACCAGCCACCCCGCCGCGATCAGCAGGGCGGGGCCGAGCAATCCCAGCGCCGGCGTGAGGAAGTCGCCGACGCGGTCGGGCAGCACGATCGACGTGTCGTGCACGAGGCGCCCGGCCACACCCGCGAGGGCGCGCGTCCACGGCAGGCGCCGCGTGCCTTGGGTGAACACCTCGGCGGCGATCGTCCCGACCGTCACGGCGATGACGCCCGCGCTGGCGATGACCTGCAGGCCGCGCCACACCGAGGCGCGGTCGACGCCGGCCGCGAACGCACGCCGGTGGCGGAGCAGGTAGGCCGCCACCGCCAGGGCGACGAAGGCTTCCTCGACGTCGCCGCCCTTGACGATGTGCAGGGCGGCGCTGCCGCCGAGGAGGGCGACGGCGGCGAGCCAGGCGTGGCGTTGCCCCCGCCGGATGCCGCGGGCCAGGGCCAACAGGGCCACGCCCGAGATGGCGACGAGGGCGGCGGCGGTCTGGGGCACGGCCAGGGGTACGAGCCGCTCCACGCTGTGCAGGCGCTCGGCCAGCGGGGGCGTGACCGCCGACGTCAGGTCGAGCACACCCGCGAAGGCGATGACAGTGGCAGCCACGCGCCGGACGTGCCGGAGGCCGGGCGCGGGGTCGACTTGCGGGGGCCACGACGGGCCCTGTGGGTAGGCGGCCACCACCTCGGGTCCGGACGACGCCGTCGGCATCTCCCGGGCGGCCATCCGCTCGAGCCGGGTGGCGCCTTCGGCCGGGCTGTGGCCCACGAGTAGGCGGGCATGCAGGTCGGCGCCCGCCTCCAACTCGAGCCACCCGATGCGTCGCGTCGACACGAAAACGGGCGGCAGCCCGGCGCGCGCTGCGTACGAGTCGACCACCTCGCTGCAACTGCCCGTGTTGGCGTAGAAGCCGTCGCCCATCAGGGTGAGCTCGGCGTGGCGCGTGTGGCCGGTGACCAGGGCGGCGTACCCGTCGGCGACGAGCTGGCGGGCCCGCGCCGCCGCTGCCTCGTTGCGGGCCTGGCCCCTGCTGCCGAGCGTGATCTCGCTCACCGTTCGCCACGTATGGCGCGCCGCCACCACGAGGAAGCCGGTGACGAGCACGATGTCGGCGACGACGGCCAGCCCGATGACGAGCAGGCGTCGGGCCCACACGATCGTGCCGGTCTGGTGGCCCAGGTGCGAAGCCAGCGCGTAGGTCAGCGGCAACTTGAGCAACAACGCGGCGATGAACGGCAGCGCCAGCCACCCGAGGTGGGGAGCAATGCGCCGGTACGCCATGCGTGAGGTGAAGAACGACGGCAGCGTGACGGGGTCGGCCAGCTTGTCGGCGCCGTCGAGCCACGGCCGTTCCGACGCACGGACCGCCGGCAGCAGCTCGCGCACGACGTGGTGGCTGAGCGGGGAGTCGAGGGGGTCGCGTTGGTCGACGAACGCAGTGGCACGGTCGAACGCGTGCCCGGGTTCGATGCGGACGCGCCGGTTGCCGCGCCCCGTCTCGACGTCGAGTTCCGCGGCCAATGCCATCTGGGCGCCGAGGGCCTCGGCCACGCGCGTCCGCGCCTGCTCGTCCCACGTGAGGCGGGCGTCGTGGTTGCCGATGAGGTAGAGCACGCCCCGGCCCTCGCAGCCGGCGAACCCTTTCACCGCGTCGCGGAGGCGTCCGTGCGCGTGCAACCCGGTGGCGGCGTCGCCCGGCGTCTCGGCCAGCAGCTCGACGGTGTCGCCCGCGAAGACCAGCAGGCCCGGACCCACCCACGCTTCGACCGTGCGGGCCAACGTGGTCGCCGCCGCCGTCGACGCGGGCGTCGCCACGGTGGGCAGGTTGAGGTCGCTGACCACCACCACGCGGGCACCCGCCAGCACGGTGAGGTGCGCCACCTCGGGCACGGCATTGATCGGCATGGCGGTGCTCAAGGGTACTGACGCAACCCCGGCCCTCCTAAGCCGACCCTCACAATTCTCATATTGCCGACCCGTAGGGTGGTGTCGTGGCGTTCGGGCCGACATCGCTGCGGGCACGGCTGGCGCTGCTCTTCGGGATCGGGTCGGGCGTGCTGGTGCTGATCTCCGCCGTGGTGTTGGCGGTGACCATCAACACCGCCGTGCAGAACGGCATCAACAACGAGCTGCGGGCCCGGGCCGAAGACCTGGCCGCCGACCTCCGTGCCGGCGATGTGCACGTGCGCCCCGAGGAGGCGTTCGCCGAGGTCGTCAGCGTCGATGGGCGCGTGCTGGCGGCGTCGCGCACGATCGTCAACCAGCGCCGCATCCTCGGTCCGTCCGAGCTGGCGCGCGCCGCCACCCGCGAGTTCTTCATCGACCGCCACGTCCCCGGCCTCGAGGGGCGAGCACGCCTGCTCGCCCTCCCGTCCACGTCGGGATCGGAAAAGGTCGTCATCGTCGTCGGCGGCTCGCGCGAGGCGCTGCTCGAGGCGCGCAACCGCTTGGCCCTCGCCCTGGTGATCGTCGGTCCCTTGCTCATCCTGGCCCTGGCGACGGGTGGGTGGATCGTGGCCGGCGCGGCCCTGCGACCGGTGCGGCGCATGGCCGAGGAGGCCGACGCCATCTCACTCCTCGAACCGGGCCGGCGGTTGCCCCAGCCCGACGGGCACGACGAGATCGCCCAGCTCGGGCGCACCCTCAACTCGATGCTCGACCGCATCGAGGCGACGTTCGCCCACGAGCAGGCCTTCGTCGACGACGCCAGTCACGAGCTGCGCACTCCGGTCTCCATCCTGCGGGCTGAGCTGGAGCTGGCCCTGCTGCAGCCGGGCGACGCGGCCGAGGTCGAGCGCGCCCTGCGCAGTTCGCTGGAGGAAGCCGAGCGGCTGAGCCGTCTCGCCGACGACCTGTTGGTGCTGGCGCGCGCTGGCGCCGGTCAGCTGCCGCTGCGCAAGGAAGCCGTCGACCTGCGCGGCTTGGCCGAGGAGGTGGCGTCGCGCACGACCGTGCACTCGCCGGGCCCGGTTGTCGACATCGTGGGCGGGCCCACGATGGTCACCGCCGACAAGGCGCGTCTCGAGCAGATCCTCGTGAACCTCGTCGTCAACGCCCGCCGGTTCGCACGCAACCGTGTGCAGGTGCAGCTCGTGCCGCAGGTGGCCTCGGTGGTCGTGACGGTGGCCGACGACGGGCCCGGCTTCCCCGCCGACCTGCTGCCGTCGGTGTTCGACCGGTTCACGCGCAGCGACAGCGCGCGAGCGCGCGAAGCGGGCGGCGCCGGCCTGGGCCTGTCGATCGTCGCGGCACTCGTCCACGCCCACGGCGGCAGGGTCGAGGCGAGCAACGGCGGGCCGCTGGGGGGCGCAGTCGTGACCGTCACCATCCCAACCGCTCCCGAGCGCAAAGGGGTGGCTACGGTTCGGCGATGATCGAGGCCGGCCGCGTCGCCGCACTGCTGGTGGGTGTGGCGATCGTGCTGGCCACGTTTGGGTCCGCCATCCGCACGGTGGTGCTGCCTCGGGGGAACCCGGCGCGCATCACCCGGTTGGTGTTCCGGTCGATGCGGCGGCTGTTCTCGATCCGCATCGGGCGGCATCCGACGTATGAGCGCATCGACCGCGTGCTGGCGCCATTCGCCCCGCTGAGCCTGATCACCTTGGTGTTCGTCTGGCTGGCGTTGGTGATGGTCGGATACAGCGGTATCTACCTGATCGATACGAGTCGCTCGATCACCGACGCCATCATCCTGAGCGGCTCGTCGTTGGCGACGCTGGGCTTCGTGCACCCGGGCCAGGTGGGGGGCGTGCTGCTGGTGCTGTCGGAGGCGGCCGTCGGGTTGGTGATCATCGCCTTGCTGATCACCTACCTACCGAGCATCTACGGGGCGTTCTCGCGACGCGAGCAGGTGGTGGCCTATATGGACACCCGTGCCGGTTCGCCGCCGTCGGCGGCCGCGTTGATCGTTCGCTTCTGGGCCATCGAGTGGTTGGAGGAGATCAGCGACCTGTGGGCGCCGTGGGAGTCGTGGTTCATCGACCTCCAGGAGACGCACACCACGTTCCCGTCGCTGGCGTTCTTCCGCTCGCCTGAACCAGACCAGTCGTGGATCACGTCGGCAGGGGTGATGCTCGACACCGCGTCGCTCGTGGTCTCGATGATCGACCGCCCGCGCGATCCCGCTGCGGAGCTGTTCATCCGTTCCGGCTACCTCGCCCTCCGGCGCATCGCGACGCAGTTCCCTGCGCTGGTGCCATTCCCTCCCGACCCCGCCCCGACGGATCCGATCAGCATCGCCCGCGAGGAGTTCGACGAGGTCTGGCACAAGCTCGAGGACGCCGGCGTCCCGCTCGTGGACGAGCCCGACGACGCGTGGGCCGCGTTCAAGGGCTGGCGGGTGAACTACGACGCGGTGCTGATCGGCTTGGCCCGCCTCACCAACGCGCCGTACGCGGCGTGGGTCAGCGACCGGTCGATCGTGTCGGCGGGTCCTAGGCGTTCCCGCCGGCGCGCTTGACCATGTAGGCCGACAGCACCTTCATCACCTCGGCCCGCACCTTCTCCTCGGTGGCGCCGAGCTCGCGCAGAACGTCGCCGCCGAGCCCTTCGTAACTGGCCAACGCGATCAGCATGTGTTCGGTGCCGATGTAGTTGTGGCCGAGGCGCAGCGCTTCGCGCATGGTGAGCTCCAGCACCTTGGCCGCGCGCGGGGTGAACACGGGCACGGGGGGAGCGTCGGCGCTGGGCGGGCCGAGGCGCGCCTCGATCGCCGTGCGGAGCGCGTCCACCGACGTGCCCAGCGCCTCCAACGCAACGGCGGCCAGCGTCTGCGGGTCGTGACACAGGCCGAGGGCGATGTGCTCGGTACCGATGTAGTTGTGCTTGTGCGTGCGCGCCGCCGTGGTGGCCTCGTTGAGCACGGTCTGGGCGCGCGGGGTGTAGCGGGTCAGCACCGCGTCGGTGAGGTCGCGGGGGACGAAGCGTTGCTGGGCCGCCTGCTTGGTCACGCCAAGGGCGGTGCCGATCTGCGACCACGGCAGGCCGGCGGCGCGGGCCTCGTCGACGAAGTGGCCGACCAGGTTGTCGCCCAGCGCGTCGAGGTCGGCGGCCATCGCCACCGCCGCCCCGAGGCGGCCGAGGGGATCGCCGTGGTGGTCGGTCCGTTCCTCGACCTTGCGGACGAGTTCTTCGAGCGTCAGCGGCAAGTCGGCCATGCGTCAACTTGTACTTGACGCTGCCAGGTTCGTCAATCCCGGATTGACGGGACATTTGCCTTTACGCGTACGAATTGCGTGAAAACCGTCAGTAACATCGACGGTGCAGGGCGGGATGCTGGGGAGGGTCGTGGAGTACCGCATACTCGGGGCGCTGGAGGTCGCGGTCGACGGCAAGGTCGTCGCGGTGGGGGGCTCGCGCGAGCGCGCCCTGCTCGCCCTCCTCCTGCTGCGCGCCAATCAGGTGGTGCCCGCCGACACGCTCGTCGAAGAGCTGTGGGGCGGCCGGCCCACCGAGGCGGCGGAGAACACGTTGCGGGTGTACGTCTCCCGCCTGCGCAAGGCGTTGCGGCTGGCCGGGGCCGAAGAGGTGCTGGTCACCCAGACGCCGGGCTACGTGCTGCGCGTGCAGCCCGACGAGCTCGACGCATCGCGGTTCGAGGCGGCGGCGGCGGTTGGCAAGCAGCACCTGCTCGACGGCGACGCCCCCGCCGCGTCGGCGGTGCTGCGCGACGCGCTGGCGTTGTGGCGCGGGCCGGCGCTCGTCGACCTGGCCGACCTCGGTTCCGCCCTGCCCGAGGCAGCGCGCCTGGAGGAGCGACGCCTCGAGGTCACCGAGGATCGCATCGAGGCCGACTTGGCCTGCGGCCGGCACCGAGAGGTGGTCGGCGAGCTCGAGCTGCTGACGGGAACGCACCCGCTGCGGGAACGGCTGTGGGGCCACCGCATGCTCGCGTTGTACCGGTCGGGTCGGCAGGCCGAGGCGCTGCGCGCCTACCAGGACGTGCGGGCGCTGCTGGGCGATCAGCTCGGCATCGACCCGGGTCCGGAGCTGCGGCGGCTGGAGGACGCCATCCTCCAGCACGCGCCCGAGCTCGATTGGGAAGGCGAGGTGCAGCCGGTCGTGCCGCCTTCGTCCATCGCCGGCGCAGTGCCGACGACGCCTTTCGCCGAGTCCGCGCCAGTCGCGCCGACCGCGCCTGCCGCGGCGCCGCCGGCCGAGCCGGTCCGGGTGGTGGCCACCGGCCTCCTCACGCTTCTGTTCACCGACATCGCCGCCTTCGACGAGTTGCTCGAACGCGAGGGCGACGAGGCGGCCGAGCGCCGCCGCCGCACGCACCTGCGTCTCGTGCGCGAGGCCGCCGGTGCGTGGCAGGGCTCGGAGCCCAAGAGCCTGGCCGCCGGCCTTTTGCTGACGTTCACCAGCGCCGTCGACGCGGTCGCGTGCGCGGTGAGCGTGCAGCAGGCCATCGAGCGCCACGACCGCCGCTACCCCGACGAGCGGCTGGAGACGCGCATCGGCCTGCACGTCGGTGAGTCGATCATCGACGAGGCCGACTATTTCGGCCCCGACGTCGTCACGGCGCGCCGGGTGTGCGAGTCGGCGGTCGCCGGGCAGATCCTCGCCACCGAAGTGGTGGCCAGCCTGGTGGGATCGCGCGGGCAGTACCGCTTCGCCGACCACGGCTCGCTCGACGTGCGGGGCGTGTCGCGTCCGATCACCACGCATACCGTGCTGTGGCAGGCGGCCAAGGCCATCGCCCTGCCGTTGCCCCGCGCCGTGGCCACCGACCAGCAGCCGTTCGTCGGGCGGTCCGACGAAAGCGATGTGCTGGAGGCGGCGTGGGAGGAGGCCACCAAGCAGCAGCGCCAGGCGGTGCTGATCGGCGGTGAGCCGGGCATCGGCAAGACCCGGCTGGCCACCGAGTTCGCCTTGCGCGC
>JAFATL010000127.1 GCA_019243975.1 Actinomycetota bacterium
ACTGCCGGAAGGGTGGGGCGTGAAGGACAGCTTCAACTCGCTGGCGTTGTCCGAGGCCGGGTTCCACGTGCTGTTCGAGGCGGAGTGGCTGTACCGGCCCGTGACGGCGTCCGACGACGACCCGCGCGCGTGGGCCGCGGTCGACGACGCCGGCGACCTCCCCGTGCCGTTGCTCGATGACCCCGACGTGCGCTTCCTGTCCGACGGCGCCGGCGGCATTGTCGCCAACCGCGCCGGCGGCGTCATCGGCCTCTCCAATCCGTCCGGCACCGGCCTCGACCGCGCCGGCATCGCCGCGGCCGGCGCACTGTGGCCCGGCCTCCCCCTCGTCGGCTACGCCTGGGGCGAAGAACTCGACGCCATGCTCGCCCTCGGCTTCGAACCCGTCGGCCCCCTGCGCGTCTGGGTCGTGAACGCTTGACGTCGCAGTGCTTCTTTGCAGAACCTTGCCGTATAGGCAACTTTCTGCAAACTAGCGGCCGGCGGCGGAGTCGCCGTCGTCGGCTTTGGGTCTGCGTAGTCGCGCAGGCCTTGGTCGTTTCAGGCTGCGGAGCCGCCTCTCGACGACCCGTTGAGCGGGGCATTGGTGCTGCGGTCGCGCGGGATGCGTTCATCGTCGGAGCGATCGACGGCCGATTGCTGGAGGTCCGCGCGGGCCGGCAGGAAGCCGTGCCGATCGCGACACTGACCAACGAGCGGTTCGGCATCCTCGACCTTGATCTGTCGCCGGACCGGCGCACTGCCTACGCCGCGGTCGGGGACAGAGATTGCCAGGTGTCGATCGTGCGTGTGGATGTCGTCACCGGGTCCACCCGACGGTTGGCCGCGGGGTCGGCTTTGGCCTTGAGCCCGGAGGGATCGCGCCTCGCCATTCTTCGTGAGCCACGGACCGGCGGATGTTCGCAGGAAGGTCGCTACCCGCAATGTGAGCTCGTCATCCGCGACCTCGCGACGAGCCGCGAGCGCGTGGTCGGCGTACCAGTCGTTTCGGCGGTCGTGGGCTTGGGCGATTGCTGTATCGGTCTGCAACATCTCCTGGCCGAAGACCTCGCGAGCGGTGCGGAACGGCCGTTCGCAGAGATCGAAGCGCCATCGCAGACCCTCCGGCGCCGCCAAGGAACTTCTCAGATCGTCTTCGTCACGGCCCTGCGGCGGGC
Organism: Actinomycetota bacterium; assembly: GCA_019243975.1. Lineage (GTDB taxonomy): Bacteria > Actinomycetota > Acidimicrobiia > Acidimicrobiales > JAFATL01 > JAFATL01. The sequence goes on from JAFATL010000127.1 coordinate 1,158, forward strand.
ATGGTTCAGCGATGGAGGGCCGCCCATGCTGGTGCGAAGCGGTGTTACGGCGGCTGCTGGGTAGCGCTGCATGAGCCGTCAGATGACGGCGTGTGGCCGGCGAGCAATGATTCGCGCGTGAGCGCCATCGATCCGTTTGCGCCGGGGCAGTTGGGGCCGGTCACGCTCCGGAACAGGTTCGTGAAGGCGGCGACGTTCGAGGGGATGGCGCCGAAGAACGTCGTGACCGACCGGTTGATCGACTACCACCGGGCGGTCGTTGCCGGTGACGTCGGCATGACGACGCTGGCGTACTGCGCGGTGTCGCCGGACGGGCGAGGGGCGCCGGGCGAGATCATCGTGCGGGATGAGGCGGTCGAGGGGCTGCATCGCTTCACCGACGCCATCCACGAGTTGGGCGCGGCGGCGAGCATTCAGCTCGGGCATGCCGGGCCGGTGGCGGCCGGCATCGGAATGCGCGGTCTGGCGCCGTCGCGCGTGTTCGCTCCGCAAGCGGTGAAGTTCACGCGAGCCGCGACCGATGACGACCTCACGCGCGTCATCGACGACTTCGCGTCGGCGGCGCGCCGGGCGGTGGATGCGGGCTTCGACGCGGTCGAGCTGCACTTCGGTCACGGCTACCTCGTCAGCTCGTTCCTCAGCCCGAAGCTCAACAAGCGCAAGGACCGGTGGGGCGGCAGCATCGAGAACCGGGCCCGCCTGGCCCGGCAAGTGGCGCTCCGTGCTCGCGACGCCGTCGGCGATCGGGCTGCTGTCATCGCCAAGCTCAACATGGCAGACGGCGTGCGGGGCGGCCTGTGGGTGGAGGAGAGCATCGAGGTGGCGCGCCTGCTCGAGGCCGACGGCGCGCTGGACGCGCTGGAGCTCACGGGCGGCAGCTCGTTCCAGAACCCGATGTACCTGTTCAAGGGCCCGGCGCCCGTCGACGAGATGGCAGCTGTGTTCCCGCCGTTGCTGCGCGTCGGTCTCAA
>JAFATL010000200.1 GCA_019243975.1 Actinomycetota bacterium
TCCTGGGCGATGAGCTCGGCCGTGGGGTTGTCGAGCAGGTCGTTGAGGTACTGGTGGTCGAAGCGGGCGATGACCTCGCGCTCGACCACGTCGCGCACGTCGGCGAAGTCGGTGACGATGCCGTGCTCGTTGAGCGGCCCCTCGACCGTGACCTCCAGCCGGTAGCCGTGGCCGTGCAGCCGCTGGCACGCGCCCGGATGCCACGGCAGTTGGTGCGCCGCCTCGAAGGTGAACGAGCGAGTGACAGAAGTCCGCATCGGCAGCCAACACGCTACCGTTCACGCACCACGGCGAATCAACGGTGGGGGTGCGATGGAACGGATCTGGGCCGTCGACAACGAACCGAGCCAGCGATACCCGATCTACACGCGGGGCAACGTCGGCGAGGTGTTTCCCGAGGCGGTGGCGCCGCTGTCGTGGACGCTCGGCGCAATACCCGGTGCCGAGACGGGATGGCGCGACGCCTTGGAGCGGTTCGGGGCGTTCGACCTCGACGAGTTCAACCCCGACGAGATCGAGTGCCTCGGGTGCTTCGGCGGCTACGCCTACCTCAACGTCTCGATCTCGCGCATCCTCGCCATCCGCACCCCGGGCCTCACGCCCGAGCTGATGGACCAGAGCCTGTTCGGTACGTCGGAGGCGCCGCCCTATCAGCCTCGGCCCACCGACGAGAGCCCCGCGCACACGGGGCGGATCAACGAGACGATCGGCTGGATCCTCACCCAGGAAGACCTGCCTGAGTTGGTCGACGACCAGCGCATGGTCGACGAGACGGTGCGCAATCGGCCCGACTTCGCGTCGATGTCGAACGAGGCGGTCGTGGCCCACGCCAAGAGTCACATGCAGGGCTTCCGCCACTTGTTCGGGCGTCACCTGTTCATCACCTACTGCTCGACGGTGCCGCTCGGGATCATCCAGGGCGTGTGCACCGAGCTGGGCGACCCGACGATGGCCATGCGCCTGGTGGCCGGCATCGGTGGCGTCGACTCGGCCGCGCCCAGCTGGGCCCTGTGGGACCTGGCCCGGCAGGTGCGGGCGTCGAGCGCCATCACCGCACAGTTCGACCAGGGTGTCGACGGATTGCTCGAGCGGCTGCGCGCCGACGCCGACGGCGTGAAGTTCTGCCAGGCGTTCGACGAGTTCCTCGAGCAGTTCGGCTCGCGCGGGCCCAACGAGTGGGAGATGCGGGCACCCACGTGGGGCACCCGGCCCGAGCTTGCCCTCGGTGCCATCGAGCGCATGCGCCACGCCGGCGACGACGCTGCTCCCCAGCTGCACTTCGACGAGCGAGCCGCCGACCGCCAAGCCTTGGCCGACGAGATCACCCCCAAGCTGGCGGGCGACCCGGAGACGCAAGGCCAGTTCGTCGCGGCGCTGCGGGCCGCCGGCATCTTCCTGGCCGGCCGCGAGCGCAGCAAGACCACGGTGATCAAGTTCGTGCACGAGTCGCGCCTGGCCTTCACCGAGATCGGCAAGCGCATGGTGGCCGCGGGCGTGTTCGACGAGGTGGAGGACTTCGGCCTTCTCACCGCCGCCGAGTACGACGACTTCCTCACCGATCCGATGTCGTTCCGCGACACGATCCGCGAGCGGGCCACGCTGTACGAGCGCCTGCAGGGTCTCGAGCCGCCCTTCATCGTCAACGGCGTGATCCCGCCCCTCGACGAGTGGAAGCCGCGCGGCTCCACGCCCGTCCCCGTGGCGGGTGCGGGCGACGTGCTGGCCGGCATCCCCGGCTGCCCGGGCAGTTACACGGGCCGGGCACGCGTGGTGCTCTCGCCCGACGACCCCCGTGACCTCGATCCGGGCGACGTCCTGGTTGCGCCCATCACCGACCCGGCGTGGACGCCGCTGTTCGTGCCCGCCGGCGCCGTCGTCGTCGACGTGGGTGCCCAGATCAGCCACGCCGTGATCGTGTCGCGCGAGCTCGGCATCCCGTGTGTCGTGTCGGTCCTCGACGGCACCCGGCGTATCCCCGACGGCGCCACCATCACCGTCGACGGCACTGCCGGCACCGTGACGGTTCACTAGCGAGGCAGTCCTAACCTGGAAGCCATGCTTCCGGACTACGCCGAGTACGACCAAGCCATCGGCCTCGACTGGTACGAGGTCGACCCCAACCTGCGCCAGCTGCTCGACCGCCA
>JAFATL010000276.1 GCA_019243975.1 Actinomycetota bacterium
GCCGATCTGGTCGCTCACACGGGCGGCGATCTCCTCGAAGGTGCGTTGACCGTCGATCGCCTCAGCGACCAGGTAGAGGATCTTGGGCAGCTGGAGCACCTGACCGTCGGCACGTCTGGCGATCGACGGGGCCTCCTTGAAGCCCGAGCCTTCGTACTCGCCGATGAGCTCGATCCCTTCGGCGAGCTTCGGGGGCGCGAGAAGGGCGGCCGGCTGGCCGCCCTTCTCCTCTTCTTCTTCAATCACCGATGTTCTTCAACGCCAGTTGGTGATCAGTTGCCTTGTGCGATGGAACCCGACTGCGCTGCGCCGGCGATGGCGTTGGCGTTGTCGGACAGCACGTTGGCCGCCACTGCAGCGTTGATCGGGATGGCGATGTTCGCGTTGATCAGCGACATGGCCGCCCGCTCCGGCAGCGCTTCGCCGGCCAGCTCGTCGAGCTCTTCGCGCGTGAGCTTGCGATGGTCACTCATGTCAGTTTCCCTGCACGATCGGCGCGGTCTGCGTGGCCTGTGCGTACGCCACCGAGTTGTCCGACAGGACATTGGCGGCGATGGTCGCGTTGATGGGCGCAGCCAGGTTGGCGTTGATGAGGGACATGGCGGCCCGCTCGGGAAGTGCTTCCCCGGCGAGTTCATCCAGTTCCTCGCGCGTCAACTTCCTGTACTCGTCAGCCATAGGGGCCTCCTCAGTTGCTCTGGGTGATGGGAGCGGTCTGGGTGGCCTGCGCAATCGCCGTGGAGTTGTCGGACAGGACGTTGAGCGCCGCGGCCAGGTTCACCGGCGCCGCCACGTTGGCGTTGATCAGCGACATGGCCGCCCGCTCCGGCAGCGCCTCACCGGCCAGTTCGTCCAACTCGTCTCGCGTCAGCTTCCGATAATCGTCGCCCACGAGGGTCTCCTCTCGTTCTTGGGTCCAAACCTCGGCCGCCGTTCCGACCGAAAGGCCCCACCCCGCTCGGGGCGGTAGACCATTCGTTCCCGCGTGACCCCAAGGGGCAAACACCGCGGAATGAATTCAGAACAACAGAGTTGCGTGACGAGCGAAGTCGATGACCGGGCTGGGGAAGAACCCGACGACGAGCGTGAACGCCAGCGCAGCGGCCAGGGCGATGCCTGTGGTGCGCGGCAGTGCCAGGCGCTTCACCTGCTCGCCCTCGGCGGGCGGCGTGTACATGAGGATGACGACCCGCAGGTAGGCGAAGGCGCCGATCGCCGCCGCCAGCATGCCGATGATGGCCAACGCGTACGAGTGCGAATCGACCGCCGCCTTGATCACGTAGAACTTGGCCAGCAGGCCGGACGTGAACGGCACGCCCGCCTGCGCCATGAGGAACACGGTGAAGGTCAGCGCCAGGCCGGGGCGGCTGCTGGCGACGCCCCGGTAGCCGGCAAGGTCGTGGGCACGATCGCCCTTGCGCCCGACCAGTGTGACCACCGCGAAGCTGCCCAGCACCATGAACGAGTACACGAACAGGTAGAAGAGCGAGGCGGCGAGGCCTTCCTTCGAGGCCGCCTGCAAACCGATGAGCACATAACCGGCGTGGCTGATCGACGAGTACGCCAGCATCCGCTTGATGTCGGTCTGCACGACGGCCAGCACTGAACCGACGACGAGCGTCAGCACCGCCAGCGCCCAGATGAGCGGTTGCCAGTCGAGTCGCAGCACCGGCAACGCCGAGAAGAACACCCGCAGGAGGCCAGCGAAGCCACCGGCCTTGGCGACGGCGGCCATGAAGCCCGTCACCGGCGTGGGCGCACCTTGGTAGACGTCAGGCGTCCACGCGTGGAACGGCACGGCCGCCACCTTGAAGCCGAGGCCGACGACGAGCAGGGCCATGCCCGCGAGCATCACGCCGTTCGACGTGACCACGTTGGTCGCCAACCACGACGCGATCTCGGGCAGGTTGGTCGACCCGGTGGCGCCGTAGACCATGGCGATGCCGTAGAGGAACAGCGCCGAGGAGAACGCGCCGAGCAGGAAGTACTTCATGGCCGCTTCGCGCGACACCTCGCGGGAGCGGTAGTAGCCGGCGAGGATGTACAGCGGCAGCGACAAGATCTCCAGGCCGAGGAACAACAGGATCAGGTCGTTGGACGCGGCCATCAACATGGCGCCCGACGCCGAGAGCAACAACAGCACCTGGAACTCAGGGCCTTCCATCTGCTCGCGTCGCAGGTACGCGTCGGATATCAGCGCCCCGAGGATGATGGCGAAGCCGACGAGCACGGCGATGAACACGCTGAAGCCGTCGACCACGATGGCCCCGGAGATGGCCGTGCGCGGGCCGTGCTTGTCGATGTCGGCCCACAAGTGCCAGCTGCCGACCAGCGACACGGCCGCCGCCGCGATGGTGATCGCCGTGTTGATGCCGGCACGCGACCGCGAGCGAACGAGCGACCACACCATCAGCAGCACCAGCGCGCCGACGACCAACGCCAGCTCGGGCAGGATCGCCGAGTACTGCACCTTCGGCAGCTGCAGGGGCGGGAGGCGCGTGGGCTGCGACGCCTGGGCGAGGAGGGCGGTGATCACTTGTTCTCCCCTGACGCCACGGCGGGTTGGTGCGTCTTGGTGGCGCCCTCGATGTGGCTCACGAGCTGGTTGACCGACGGCTGGATGCGGTCGAGCACCGGTCGCGGGTACACGCCGAGGAACACGATCATGCCGACGAGGGGCAGCATCACCAGGCGTTCCCGCGCCGTCATGTCGCGGATGGTGGCGTTGTCGCCTTCGGGCTTGCCGTGGAACACCCGTTGATAGGCCCACAGCAGGTAGATGGCGGCGAGGATCACGCCCGCGGTGGCGACCACCGCCCACCAGCGGTGGGTGATGAACGTGCCGATGAGGATGAGGAACTCGCCGACGAAGCCGTTGAGGCCGGGCAAGCCGATCGACGACAGCATCACCACGGTGAACACCGCGGCCAGCACCGGCGCCGGTTTCTGCAGGCCGCCCAGCTCGTCGATCTGCCGCGTGTGCCGGCGCTCGTAAATCATGCCGACGAGGAGGAACAGGGCGCCCGTCGACAGGCCGTGGTTGACCATCTGCAGGATGCCGCCGGAGAGACCCTGGGTCGTGAAGGCGAACGTGCCCAGCACGATGAAGCCGAGGTGCGCGACCGAGGAGTACGCGACGAGGCGCTTGAGATCCTTCTGCACCGTCGCCACCAGGGCGCCGTAGATGATGCCGATGACCGCGAGGGTGAGTAGCAGCGGCGCCATGTCGACGGCCGCCTTCGGGAACAGGTAGAGGCCGAAGCGCAGGATGCCGTAGGTGCCCATCTTGAGCAGGACGCCGGCCAGGATCACCGACCCGGCGGTGGGGGCCTCGGTGTGGGCGTCGGGCAGCCACGTGTGCAGCGGGAACAGCGGCACCTTGACCGCGAACGCGACCGTGAAGCCGAGGAACAACCAACGGGCCGTGGCCGCGGCGACGCCGGTGTGCTGCGCCAACTTCACGACGTCGAAGGTGAGCTGGCCCGTCGCCCGCTGGTGCAGGAAGACCAGCGCCAGCATGCCGACGAGCATCAAGGCCGAACCGGCCAGCGTGTAGATGAAGAACTTGAGAGCGGCGTAGACGCGGTTCTCGTAACCCCACCCGGCGATGAGGAAGTACATCGGCACCAGCACGATCTCGAAGAACAGGAAGAACAAGAACAGATCGAGGGCGAGGAACGTGCCGAGGCAGCCGGCCTCGAGCAGCAGCATCCAGCCGAGGTACGACTTGAGATCGCGCTTGGGCGACGCGCCGAGCATCGCCAGCGGGAACAGCACACCGGTCAGCACCACGAGGAACAGCGAGATCCCGTCGACGCCGACCTTCCACGAGATGCCGAACGCCTTGATCCACTGGTGCTGCGACACGTACTGGAAGCCGGGGTTGTGGAGCTGGAACTTGACCATCAGCCAGATGGTCAAGGCGGCGGTGCCCACCGCGCCGACGTAGGCCACCGCCTTGAGCGTGTCTTCGCGAGCGCGCGGGATGAGCAGCACCAGGGCGCCGGCGATGGCGGGCAGCAGGATGATCGAGGTGAGCAAGGGGAAGCCGGTCGTCATGTCAGCCCCCGACCACCCGGAACACGACCCAGCCGAGAAGCAGGGCACCGCCGGCCGAGATGGCGAGCGCGTAGTTGCGCACGTAGCCCGTCTGCAGGCGACGCAGCTGCCCGCCGCCGTTGCGCACCAGCGTGGCCACGCCGTTCACGGCGCCGTCGACGACCTGCTTGTCGACGACGAACGCTGAGAAGGCCGCCAGTGCCCGACCGGGCGTCTCGATGATCGCGGCGTAGAGCGCGTCGACGCCCCAGGCCCGCTTCAGCACCACCGGCTCGAGCTCGGGCCGGTTGATGCGGCGCCACAGGTTGAGGCCGAGGGCCAGGCCGATGGCGGCCGCAGTCAGCGCGGCGGCACCGAGCAGCAGCTTCGACGCGTGCGGCTCGACCGCGAAGCGCCCGACGACGGGCTCGAGCCAGCGCTCGAGCAACGCAGTGTGCTTGGTGAACGGCAGGTTGAGCCCACCGCCGACCACGGCGAGGGCGGCCAGGACGACGAGCGGCAGCGCCATCGTCCACGGCGACTCGTGGGGCTCAGCTCCGTGCCCGCCGTGGCCGTCGTGCGCACCGGCGTGCACTGCTGCTTCGTCGGATGCGTGCTCGTCGGCCACCGGCTCGGGCTCGGTGAGCTCGGCCTTGTCGGGCTCGCCCTGCTCGGCGGGCTGGCGCCAGCGCTCCTCGCCGTAGAACACGAGCACGACCTGGCGGGTCATGTAATAGGCGGTGAGAAGGGCGGTGACGGCGCCCACTGCCCACAGCGCCGGGCTCTTGCCCCACGCGGCGGTGAGGATGTCGTCCTTCGACCAGAAGCCGGCGAACGGCGGGATGCCGGCGATGGCCAGCCAGCCCACGATGAACGTCGCCGAGGTGATCGGCATCCACTTGCGCAGCGCGCCCATGCGCTTCATGTCCTGCTCCTCGTGCAGGCCGTGGATCACCGAGCCGGCGCCGAGGAAGAGGAGCGCCTTGAAGAAGGCGTGGGTGACCATGTGGAAGATGGCGGCCACGTAGGCGCCCGAGCCGACGGCGAGGAACATGTAGCCGAGCTGCGAGATCGTCGAATA
>JAFATL010000420.1 GCA_019243975.1 Actinomycetota bacterium
AGGCGACGCCCAGGCCCAGGCGGTGATGGACCGGTTCGCGTGGTGGGTGGCCCTCGGCCTCGCGAACCTGGCCAACACGTTCGACCCGTCGCGCTTCGTGCTGGGGGGCGGGTTGGTCGAGGCGGCTGCGCACCGCCCGCCGATCGAGATCGTCCCTGCCGCCCTGGGCGAACGGGCGGGCGCTATCGGCGCCGCCGATCTCGCCCGGCGCGCCGGCTCGTGAAGGTCGGGATCTCGCTTCCGCAGTTCCGTGCGGACGCCGAGGCGGCCATCCTGACGGCGCGCGCGGCGGAGGCGGCCGGGCTCGACGGCGTCTTCGTGTTCGACCACCTGTGGCCCCTCGGGAACCCCGACCGGCCGGTGCTGCAATCGTGGGCGCTGCTGGGCGCCCTCGCCGTCGAGACCGAGCGCATCGATCTCGGCCCGTTGGTGGCGCGGGTGGGCCTGGTCCCCCAGGCCGTGCTGCACCACCAGTTCGAGACGCTGCACCGCATGGTCGGCGACCGTCTCGTCGGCGGTGTCGGCGCAGGCGACCGCCTGAGTCGCGAAGAGAACCTGGCGTTCGGCATCGACTACCCGCCGGTCGCGGAGCGCCTGACGCAGGTGGCGACCGCGTGCCGACACTTGCGCGAGATGGGTGTGCGGGCGTGGATCGGCGGTCGCTCGGCCGCCGTGCGCGAGCTGGCGGCCGCGGAGGCCGACGCCCTCAACGTGTGGGAGTCCACCCCGGATGAGGCGCGCGAGGAGCTGGCCGACATCCGGGCGCACGCCGGCGACCGTCATGTCGAGCTCACGTGGGGCGGGCGGGTGTACATCACGCCTGACGGTGCTGACCATCCCCACGCCGTCATCAAGGGCACGCCCGACGACGCCGTGGAGCAGCTCGACGAGTTCGCCAACATCGGCGTGACCTACGCCATCCTCTCGCCCCTCGACTTCGACGAAGCCCAGGCAGCGGTAAAAACCCTGGGCGAGGTGGCCTCGTCCCTCCGGTAGTTTTGGGCCATGGAGTTCCGACGCATCCCCGGCTTGCCCCCGTACGTCCTCGGCATCATGGACCAGCTCAAGGTGGCAGCACGGCGCGCCGGCGAGGACGTCATCGACCTCGGCTTCGGCAACCCCGACATCCCGTCCCCCGACGTCGCCGTCGACAAGCTGGCCGAGGCGGTGCGCAACCCGCGCAACCACCGCTACTCCTCGAGCCGGGGCATCCCCAAGCTCCGCCTGGCCGCGTCGAACCTCTACCTGCGCCGCTTCGGTGTGGAGCTCGATCCCGAGACCGAGGTGGTCTGCACCATCGGGGCCAAGGAGGGCTTCTCGCATCTGATGTGGGTGCTGCTGGGCCCCGGCGACACCGCCCTGGTGCCGTCGCCGTCGTACCCCATCCACATCTGGGGCCCCCTGTTCGCAGGCGCCGACGTGCGCCACGTGCGTCTCGGTCCCGATCAGGACTTCTTCGACAACCTGGTCGAGGCGTACGAGAACGCATGGCCCAAGCCACGCGTGTGCGTGCTGTCGTTCCCGCACAACCCGACCACCACGTGCGTCGACCTCGAGTGGATGACGAAGGTCGTCGACTTCGCGCGCGAGCGCGAGATCGTGTTGGTGCACGACTTCGCCTACGCGGAGACGTCGTTCGACGGCTACGTGCCGCCGTCGATCCTGCAGGTGCCGGGGGCGAAGGAGGTCGCGGTCGAGTTGTACACGCTGACCAAGTCGTTCTCGATGGCGGGGTGGCGCACCGCGTTCATGGTGGGCAACCCCGAGATCGTCGCTGCCCTGACGAAGCTCAAGTCGTACCTCGACTACGGCACGTTCCAGCCCATCCAGATCGCCACGATCGTGGCGTTGAACGAGGCACCCGACTACCCCAAGGAAGTCAACGAGATCTACCAAGGTCGCCGCGACGCGCTGTGCGACGGCTTGGCGCGCGTCGGGTGGGAGTTCCCCAAGCCGCGGGGGACGATGTTCGTGTGGGCGCCCATCCCCGAGCCCTACGCCGAGATGGGCAGCCTCGAGTTCGCCAAGTTCCTCTTCAACGAGGGCAAGGTGGCGACGTCACCGGGCGTCGGCTTCGGCCCCGGCGGCGAAGGCTTCGTGCGCTTCGCCTTGATCGAGAACGAGCAGCGCATCAGCCAGGGCGTGCGCACCATCCGCAAGGCCCTGACCAAGCTCTAAGCCGCGTCAGCCCGCGAGGACGCCTTCGAGGCAGAAGCTGACGGCGGCGTCGGCCACCTGGCCGGGGGGTTCGCCCCGTTCGAAGATGAAGATCCGGGCCAGGTGGTTGGTGACGCCGAGGATGGCGTGGGCCAGCACCTGGGGGTCGACGTCGCGGATGCGGCCGGCGACCATGCCCTCCTTCACGTGGGGGATGACGTCGGAGACGGCGACGTCCTGGCCCCGGCGCAGCACGGTGGCGAAGCGCTCTTCCGACACTGCGAACTGGAACAGCGTGTAGAGGTGGCGGTGCTCCGACAGCCAGGCCATGGAGGCGCGCATGCCGAGCTCGATGCGCTTGATGGGGTCCATCTCGTCGCCGATCTCGGACTGCTGGCGCCGGCGCAGGCTGGTCTGGGCGTCCTTCAGGATCTCGAGGAACAGCTCTTCCTTGCTCGAGAAGTACCAGTAGAAGACGCCCTTGCCGACCTCCATGCCCTGCACGATCTCGGCGACCGACGTGGGGTGGTAGCCCTTCTCGGCGAAC
>JAFATL010000570.1 GCA_019243975.1 Actinomycetota bacterium
GACGGTGCGCTTGCCACCTTCGACGGGCCCGCCCGCGCCGTGCGATGCGCCAAGTCAATCGCCGAGAGCGTGCGGTCGCTCGGCATCGAAATCCGGGCCGGAGTCCACACCGGCGAGGTCGAGCTACGAGGCGACGACGTGGGCGGGATCGGCGTCCACATCGGCGCCCGTGTCGCGTCGGCCGCGCAGGCCAGTCAGGTGTTGGTCTCCCGGACAGTCGTCGACCTCGTCGCCGGCTCCGGCCTCGACTTCTCCGACGTCGGCGTCCACGAGCTCAAGGGCGTGCCCGGTGAGTGGCAGCTGTTCGCGTCGGTGTAGCCGGCCGCCGATCGAGCGTCAGGAGACGACGACCTTGCCGACCATGCGGGGGTGCAGCAGGCAGGCGTAGTTGTAGGTGCCGGGCTTGGTGAAGGTGACGCTGTAGAACATCGGGCCCTGGAAGTTGGCGCCCGACGACAGAAACTTGCTGCCGTCGTAGCTGCCCGCGTCGACGGTGACCGGCGCCGGCAACTGGTCGCCCGTGGGCGGTGGCGCGTCGGTCTGCGGGTACCCGGGGCCGTTGCGGGGCTCGGTCGTATCGGGGTTGCCCGAAACGGTGCCGTCCTTGGCCACGGTGATGACCGACACGTAGCTGGGCACGCGGAAGCTGACCGTGTGGGCGGGCTGCGTGCTCAGGTACCACGTGACCTTCTGGCCCACCTTGGCGTGGAACGTCGACGGATAGAACTCGCGCAGGTCGAAGCTGTCGAGGCTTCCGGCCGGCGGCGCCGCGCCGGCGAGAATGTCTTCGCCCGGCGGCGCCGTCTGATGGGCGACGAAGGCGGCGTGCAGCTTGTCGAGCTCGTCAGCAAACCGGTTGAGCTGCCGAAGGGCGGCCGTGTCGATGCTGGACTGGCCCGGCACCTTGACAGAACGCGGCTTGACCGTGATCGCCCCGCCCATCTGGGGCCCGTGCACGACGCAGTAGAAGGCGTACTCCCCCGGCTTGATGTCGTCACTCAGCTTCACGTCGAAGCGGTTGCCGTTGTTGCCGGCGTAAGGGATGAACCCGCTGTTGAAGAACGTCTGGGTGCCGTCGAACGCCGGCTCGCGCCGCTGGGCCTTGGGGCATGGCTTGGTGCCCGTCGGGATGGATCCGCTGGCGATGTAACACGGTTGGGCCGCCAGCTGGTTGACGTCGGGGCTGAAGAACGACGGCAGCGCGGCAAACGCATTCGTCACGTTGGCGGGCGGCCCGCCCGGTGGGAGCGGCTGGCCCTTGAGGTATGGCAGCACCGGCGCCATGGCTTTGTCGACCGACGTACCGAGGGTGACGGTGTGAGGGTCACCCGTCCACGCCTGGCGGAACCGGATGGTGTCACCCGGGTGAGCGGTGACGAACCGTGGGAAGAACGCCTGATACGCATTCGACCGCCCGGGCACGTTGTAGTCAGCCAGCACCGTCCGCGTGGCACCCGATCCGCTCGACCCACCGCCGCACGCGACGACCAGCATCGATGCGAACACGGGAGCGAGAACGAGTGCGAGCCGCCGTGGTGCGTGCATCCGCCGTATCACTTGCCGCAGTGTAGGCAGGCCGTCCGCGACTACTCGCCCGCGGGCTTGGCCATCACCTGCGTCGTATCGAGCGGCGGCGGACCGGCCGTCGTGCCGCCGTCGATGGGCAGGAGGACACCGGTGACCTGGGCGGCGCGGTCGCTGGCCAGGAACACCGCCGCGTTGGCCACGTCGGTGGGTTTGCCGAGTCGCGGCAGCGGCTGCATCTTGGCCACGATCGACTTGGTGTCGAAGGCGGCGTTGATGGCCGTCGCGATGTTCCCGGGTGCGATCACGTTGACGCGAATCCCGCGCTCGGCCAGTTCGATGGCCGCGCACTTGGTGAAGTGGGTGACGCCGGCCTTGGCCGCCCGATAGGTCTGCAGGCCGACGCCGGGGACGAGGCCCGCGATCGACGTCACGTTGATGATCGAGCCGCCCTCGCCCATGCGCTTGGCCGCCTGCTGGGTGCCGACGATGACGCCGAACAGGTCGACGCCCATCACCTTGACGAAGTCGCGGAAGTCGTCGTCCATCAGCCGCCGGAACGACGAAGCGATGCCGGCGTTGTTGACCATCACGTGCACGGCCCCGAACCGATCAACGGCCGCATCGACAGCCGCGCTGACGCTGGCGGTGTCGGACACATCGCAGTGCTCGAAGGCGGCCGCCTCGCCCAAGGACGCCGCCACCTCCTTGCCCGTGCCGTCGTCGACGTCGGCGATCACCACGCGCGCCCCCTCGGCGACGAACGCCTCGGCCATGGCCCGGCCGATGCCGTTGGCCCCGCCGGTGATGATCCCTACCTTTCCGTCCAGCTCGTGCGCCACTGTCTCCCTCTCCGTTCCTATGGCTCGCGGATGCGGTCTAGTCGAGCAGAGCCGGTGTCGACGGGCAGCGGCTGCTGCCACACCTCGATCGGGTACGACACGAGGGCGAAGGAGAACAACAACTGCAGCAATCGCTCGGCGTCTTCAGGCATGGCGTCCAGGGCGAAACCGTCGCAGTACCGAATCGCCGCCTCGGCCCGCGGGAAGCAGGCGTCGTAGAACGCCTGCAGGTCCTCCATCGTCGTGGCCAGACGCCGCTCCCACCGCTCCGGCTCGGTCGCCAAGCACCACGTGAGCGCAAACGGTTCGAGGTCGGCAAACTCGCCCGGCAGCAGCGCCGCGCTCATCGGCTCGTTCCCGCGCTCTCGTAGGCGGCGACGTAGTCGGCCACCGTCTTGTGGAAGTGACGCACGAGGATCTCCTGGTCGTTGAGGGGGAAGCTGGCGCACGCGCGCGACTCGAGGCCCAGCTGGGTGCCGTCGAGGGTGCCGGCGTCCTGCAGGGCGTACTCCTTCACCGTGATGGCGGCGTACTCGCGTGCGAGCCGCTCCCGTGCCGTCGTCGCCGGGGTGAACCACAGATCGGCTTCGAACACGTGGGTGTTGTACGACGTCGGCCAGAACCGGTAGGTGAGGTACCAGTTGCGCTCGTAGATGAGGAGCTCGAAGTTGGGGAAGATCTGAAAGTTGTCGATCCCCCACCGCTTCACGCCTCCGGGATTCACGCCCGCCAGCGCGCGGTCGATGGTTGGTGCCTCCCACGGCCCCATGTTCCCGCTGCGCAGCAGCGCCTCGGTCGGGTACAGGTGCTCCTCCGGGAAGAGGTGCTTGTGCGACCCGCTCGTACTCACGACGCGGTGGGGTCCGTCGAGTTGGTAGTGGGCCGCTTCGAACGTGGCTTCCGGATTGCGGTAGCTCGGTCCCAGCTGCTGCGTGTGCAGCGGGGGCACGTGGTAGTACTCCTGGAAGGCGTCGATGAACACCTTCCAGTTGCTGTTGTTCTCGGCCCGGAACGTGTAGCGCTCGGTCATGGCGTCGAAGGGGTATTCCTCCAGCGCCCCCACCATCGGCCCGAGGTACTCCCGCAGCGACTGGCGCGGCGTCTCGGCCAGGTTCACGAAGATGAAGCCGGCCCACACCTCGCAGTGCACGGGGACCAGGCCCAGCTCCGACTTGTCGATGCCGAAGAACTCCTCTTCCTGGTGCACGTACACGCACCCGCCGTCGAGGCCGTAGCGCCAGCCGTGGTACTTGCACGCGAACTGGCGGGCCACGCCGCACGCCTCCTGCGTGGGCTTCGACGACCACACCAGCTTGTTGCCTCGATGGCGGCACACGTTGTGGAACGCGTGCACGGCACCGTCCATGTCGCGCGTCACGAGCACCGACGTGCGGGCGGCCACGATGTCCTTGGTGAACCACGCACCGTTGCGGGGCAGGTCGTCGACGCGGCCGACGCTCAGCCACGTCTGGCGGAAGATGGCGTCGCGCTCGAGCTCGTAGAAACGGGGCGAGATCGAGTCCTCGAACGACACCGGCCCCGTCCCCAGGTCGGGGTAGTGCTCGGTCCAGGTTCCTTCGGCTGGTCGCGGGAATGAGGTCACTGAACGCTCCTGTTACGGCTCGTACACGACACGGACGACGGGCGACACCGGCACGGCTTGGCACGTGAGCACCCAGCCTTCGGCGACCTCCTCGTCGGTGAGGACGTCGTTGACGGCCATCTCCACCTGACCCTCGACGAGCATCGCCATGCAGGTGGCGCAATGGCCGGCCTCGCACGACGACGGCGCCGGGAGCCCGGCCCACCGGGCCGACTGCAGAATCGTGGCGCCCGCCCGCTGGTCGACGGTCTTGGTCTGGTTGCGGACCGTCATGGTGACCTGGATGGCCTCGGCGGCACTGTCGGTATCCGCGCCGTCGGCAGCGGGTGGCTCCTCGTGCGTCGGCAGGAACCGCTCGATCACGATGCGACCGCCGTCGAGGCCGAGGTCGAGCAGCGTTGTCTCCACGATGTCCATGAACGGGGGCGGCCCGCAGATGTAGAACGACCCGCCCTCGCACCCGTCGAGCAGCGCCTTTACGGCGGCCGGGTCGACGAAGCCATCCACCACGTCCTCGCGGTGCTGCAGCAGGAAGCGGTCGCCGAATTGCACCGCCAAGGCGTCGAGCTCGTCCCCGAAGATGGCAGCGGACCGGTCCCGGTTGGCGAACAGGAGGCGCACCCGGCGCGACGTCGTGTGCAACGTCTGCTTGATAAGAGAGAACACGGGCGTGATGCCGCTGCCCCCGGCGAAGGCCACGACGTCGTCAGCATCAACATCGTGGAGCGTGAAGACACCGGCGGGCACGCTCACGTCGAGCACGTCGCCGTCGTGAATGGTGTCGGGAATCCAGTTGGAGACGACGCCGCCGGGGACGCGCTTGACGGTGACCTGGAGGTCGGCGTCGAGCGTCGGCGTCGACGACATCGAGTAGCTCCGGTAGTAGGGCTCGCCGTCGATGTCGACGCGCAGCGTGACGAACTGCCCCGCCCGGTACCGGTACGCGTCGCGCAGCGACTCGGGCACGTCGAACACGAGCGACACCGCGTCGCTCGTCTCGGCGACGACGCGCTTCACCCGCAGCTGGTGGTAGCGATCCACTTGCAGTTAAGCGACCGATGCATAGGATTAGGCGAGTGATTAAACCACGGCGCGGGCAGCCCGGCAACAAGGCCGACACCCGCTCGGCCCTGCTCGATGCGGCCGAGGCGCTCCTGCTCGAGGAGGGCTACCCAGCGGTGACGTCGCGGCGCGTGGGCGAGCGGGCGGGCGCCAACTCGGCGTTGATCCACTACTACTTCGAGTCGATGGACGGCTTGTTCGTCGAGCTGTTCCGGCGGGGCGCCGAACGCGGCCTCGAACGCCAGGCCGCTGCCCTGCAGTCACCCCAACCGCTGTGGGCGCTGTGGGACGTGCTGCACGACCACATCAACACCTTCCGCACGGTCGAGTTCTTTGCCCTCGCCCACCACCGGCCGGCCGTGCAGGCCGAAGTCGTCGAGTACTCGGCGCGCTACCGCCAGCAGCAGCTCGACGTCCTCACCGAAGTCCTCGCCGGCTACGGCCTCGACGCGGCGACGTGGCCTCCGGTCACGCTGATCCTGTTGCTGGGTAGCGTCTCGCTCTTGCTGCTCATCGAGAAGGGCATGGGCTTCGACCTCGGCCACGCCGAGATGATCGCCGTCGTCGAGCGCGAGATCCGCGCTCTGGAGGGCGACCGCTTCACCGCGCACCCCGCCCTGGCGCGCCGCCCGTCCTGACTGAGAGGAAGCCGATGCCGGATCAGACCGTGACCGTCCTGCAGCCCAAAGGTGTGCTCGACGTCGACAAGGGCGAGGTGCTCGACGGCGCGGTGGTCGTCATCGAGGGCAACCGCATCACCGCCGTCTCCGACCGCCGCGACGCGGCCAGCGATGCGGACCAGGTGATCGACCTTCCCGAGCTCACGCTCGTGCCCGGGCTGATGGACATGGAGGTCGACCTCGTCCTGGGCGGCCCGGGCGCCGGCCTCACCGACCCGGTGCGGATGGACCCGGTGAAGATGGGCCTGCGCGCCGTCGCCAACGCGCAGCGAACGCTGCGCGCCGGCTTCACGACCGTGCGCAACCTCGGCCTATTCATCAAGACGGGCGGTTACCTCGTCGACGTCGCCCTGTCCGAGGCCATCGCGGCCGGCTGGTTCGAAGGGCCGCGCGTCATTCCCGCCGGCCACGCCATCTGCCCCACGGGCGGCCACCTCGATCCCAGCGCCCAGAGTGGCTTGGCCCCCGGCATCATGCCGATGACCGTCGAGGAAGGGATCGCCGACGGCGTCGACGAGGTGCGCAAGGCCGTCCGCTACCAGATCACCCACGGCGCCCAGCTCATCAAGTGCTGCGCGTCGGGCGGCGTGATGACGCCGACGGGCCCGCCGGGAGCGCAGCAGTACTCAACCGAGGAGCTGGCCGCCATCGCGGATGAGGCGCACCGCCGCGGCCTGCGCGTGGCCACCCACTGCCACGGCGACACCGCAGTCAACGCCGCCATCGACGCCGGCATCGACTGCATCGAGCACGGGATGATGATCACCGACGACACCATCCAGCGCCTCGTCGACACCGGCACGTTCCTCGTGTCGACGTGCGCCCTCACCGAGAACTGGGACATCTCCAACCAGCCCAAGTCCCTGCAGGCCAAGGCCGGCGAGGTCTTCCCCAAGGCCAAGGAGTCGTTGTCCAAGGCCATCGAGGCGGGCGTGAAGGTGGCCCTCGGCACCGACGCCCCCGCCATCTTCCACGGCCGCAACGCCGAGGAGCTCGACGTGCTCGTCAAACGAGGTATGACTCCCCTGCAGGCCATTCGCGCCGGGACCACCGTGGCAGCCGACCTCATCGACTCGCCCGAGCTGGGCCGCATCGCTCCCGAGATGCTGGCCGACATCATCGGGGTGCACGGCAACCCCCTCGACGACGTCACCACGTTCTCGCGCGTCCCCTTCGTGATGAAGGACGGCGCGGTCGTCAAGCACCGCTGACGGGTCAGATCAAGAAGAGCGGCCCTTGGCGTTGCCACGCCGTTGCGCGTCCGCCAGTTGTCGCTGCAGATCTGCGACTTCAGCTTCCAGCTCGAGGATCCGCCGGATGCCGGCGAGGGTCATGCCCTCGCCGGCCATGTCGGAGACCCGTTGCACGAGCGCGATATCCGCTCGGCTGTAGCGGCGCTGACCGCCGTCGGACCGGGCCGGACGCACCACGTCTTCGACGTCGATTCGCCGGAGAAAGGGCGCCTGGACGCCCAGCATCCCCGCGACCTGGCCCACCGTGTACAGGGGGGCGAACTCGTCGTCGAAGGCCATGGGCATCGGACAGCTACGCGACCGGAACCGGTTCGCGCTCCTCCGAGGTGGTGTTGATCGCGGTCTGCTCGGGCGTTCCGGTGTTGATCTCGACGCGTCGCGGCTTGGCCTTCTCGGCGATGGGGAGCCGCAGCGTCAACACGCCGTCGTGGTACTGCGCGTCGATGCGGTCGGTGTCGAGGGTCTCGCCGAGGAACAGCTGCCGACTGAAGGCCCCGAACGGCCGCTCGCCGACGAGCAGCTCCACCCCCTCTCCGCCGGCGCGCGTTCGTTCCGCGTGCACCGTGAGGACGTTCTTCTCCACGGTGAGGTCGATGGAGTCGGCTTTTACGCCGGGGAGGTCGAACTGCACGACGAACTCGTCGCCGTTCCGGTAGGCGTCGATTGGCATGGCTGCCGGGCGTGTGGCGGTGCCCATCACCTGCTGGGTGAGGCGGTCGAGCTCACGGAAAGGATCGGTGCGCATCAGCATGGAGGTCCTCCTCTCGGTCATGGAACCCATCGGCATACCTATACCCCGAGAGCGAAGAAACTGTCAACTGAAGTTGTAAGTTTTGGGCGTCCTATCGGGGCTACCGGGAGCCGATCCACTAGAACAGCGCCATGGCTACGAATGCAGAGACGGCGTACGAATCGATCAAGGGCAACGTGGGTCTCAACAACGGCACCGGCGACTGGTTCGAGGTCACCCAGGACCTGATCAACAAGTTCGCCGACGTCACTCTCGACCACCAGTTCATCCACGTCGATCCCGAGAAGGCGGCGGCGGGTCCGTTCGGCACGACGATCGCCCACGGCTTCCTCACCTTGTCGCTGCTGGTGCACCTCCAGGCATCGCTCAAGGGTGGAGACGAGCGCCCGGCGCCCAACTTCTCGGGCCTGGTCGCGGGCGTGAACTACGGCTTCGACAAGATCCGGTTCATCAACCCGGTCAAGGTGAACTCGCGGATCAGGGCGACCAGCGTCACCAAGGACATCGACCTCAAGGGCAATGCCATCAACATGACGAACACCCTCACGGTCGAGATCGAGGGCGAGGACAAGCCGGCCCTGGTGGCCGACTGGATCACCCGGATGGTGTTCGCCTAAGAGCCGAGGCCCGTAGAATCAGGCGAAATCATCGAGTGTCGGGGCGGGGATGCTGCAACAGGGGCCAGATGGGGGGGAGCCGGTCAGCCTTCGTTCACTCGTGATCGTCGAGGACGACGCCGGCGACACCTTGCTCGTCGCCGAGATGCTGTCCGATGTCGATCCGGACGTGCGCCTGACCTGCTTCACCACGCTCCAGGCGGCGCTCGACGACTGGCCGGCGGACGCCGACTGCGTCTTGCTCGACCTGGGCCTGCCCGACGCGGTCGGCCTCAGCGCCCTCGAGAAGCTGCGCGTGCAGGTGCCCGAGGTGCCCGTCGTCGTCCTCACGGGCCGGCTCGAGGATGGGATCGGACCCGAAGCGCTGGCGGCCGGGGCGCAGGACTTTCTCGTCAAAGGTCAGGTGGACGGGCCTGCGCTCGAGCGTTCCCTGCGATACGCCGTCGAGCGGGGCCGGGCGACCGCCTACCAGCGCGACCTGGTCGCGGCTGAGCTGCGTTCGCAGGAGAACACCCGCCTCCAACGAGGGCTGCTGCCGAACCCGATCATCGGCACGGCAAAGTTGGGCCTCGCCCTCTTCTCCCGTCCCGGCAGCGAGCGCGCCCTGCTGGGCGGCGACTTCTACGACGTCGTCGAGACGCCGACGGGAATCCACCTCCTGATCGGCGACGTGAGCGGGCACGGTCCCGACGAGGCGGCGTTGGGGGTCGCGCTGAGGATCGCCTGGCGCGCCCTCGTGCTGGCCGGACTCGATGCTGCTGCCGTACTGCGAGGCGTCGAGCAGGTGCTGCTGGCCGAGCGCAACGACGACGAGCGCTTCGCCACCGTCGCCATGGTGTCGCTCAGCCCCTCGCTCTCTCACGCCGAGGTCGTGCTCTGCGGCCACCCGCCGCCCATGCTCGTTCGCGGCGACGAGGTCAGCGAGCTCGAGGTCGACGCGCTCCCGATGCTCACCATGCTGCACGGTCGGTCCGTGGAGCCGGTGACGGTCGCCCTCGATGGTGCGTGGGGCCTGCTGCTGTTCACCGACGGTCTGATCGAGGGCGGCAGGACGCCGGGAACGACCGAGCGCTTCGGCGCCCAAGAACTGGCGCGCAATCTGGCCGCGCTGGTGGCGAAGGAAACGGCGCGGGCCGAGTTGGCTCCGATGCTGTTGGCCGAGGCGGAGCGCTGCCACGGCGGCCCGTTGAGCGACGACGTCGCCGTCTTGCTGGTCGGCAGCCTCGACTGGTGGCGGTAAGGGTGCCCGCCAGCCGGGGATGGGGGCGCTGGACCTTGGCCCGACGTTTGCGGGCCGCACTCATTGCCCTGCTCGTGTTGCTTCTGCTGGCCGAGCTGGCGCTGGTCGTAGCGCTCCGCCAGGCCGACCGAGCCCTGGCCAACGAAACTGGGCGCACGTTCCCGGCCCGCCTCGCCGCCGGCCAGCTCCTCACGTCGCTGGTCGACCAGCAGACGGGCTTGCGGGGCTACGCCCTCACCGGCGACAACGCGTTCCTCGCGCCGTATCGCCAGGGCCTCATCGACGAGCAGAAGGCCCGGGCGCTGCTCGACCGTTACGTCCTGCCCAGCGATCGCGCCCGCCTCGCTCTTCTCACTGTCGACGCCGCCATCACCGCGTGGCGCGATCAGTACGCCTCGCTCCACACCGGGGCGCCACACGGCGCCTCCGACAACTCGATCCAGTTCGGGAGTGCGCTGTTCGACCGGGTGCGGGAGACCCACCGGGCCCTGGATGCGCAGCTCGCCAGCCAGGTGCGCACGGCCCAGCGTCAGGCCGATCGCGACCGGCGCCTCGTGACGGTGGTCCTGGGCCTGATAACCGTTGCTGTGGTGGTGGCCGTCGTCGGCCTCCAGCGCGCCTTGCAGACCGCGGTGCTCCGGCCGATGCGCCACCTGGGTGAACAGGTCGCCGTGGTCTCGGGTGGCAACCACGCCACGTCGATCCGTCCCGAGGGACCTCCCGACATCCGGGAAATGGGTGCCGGGGTCGAGTCGATGCGCCTCGAACTCGTGAGTGTGCTCGCCGAACTCGAAGAGCAGCAGCGTGGCCTCGAGCGCCGGGCGGCCGAGCTGGCCCGCTCCAATGCCGACCTGGAGCAGTTCGCGTACGTCGCGTCGCATGATCTCCAGGAGCCGCTGCGCAAGGTGGCGAGCTTCTGCCAACTGCTCGAGCAGCGCTACGGCGGTCAGCTCGACGAGCGTGCCGACCAGTACATCGCCTTCGCCGTCGACGGGGCCAAGCGCATGCAGCTGCTCATCAACGACCTGCTCACCTTCAGCCGGGTGGGCCGCACGAGCGAAAGGTTCGCCCCTGTCGATCTCGAGGCCGCCGTCGCCAAGGCCTGGGACAGCTTGGAGACCCAGGTCCGGCAATCAGGCGCCCGGCTCGACCTGCAGATCGACGGCCGGTCGCAGCACGTCCTGGGGGATGCGTCGCTTCTGCAGATGCTGCTCGTCAATCTGCTCGGCAACGCTCTCAAGTACCGCCGCCAGGACGTGAACCCCGTGGTGCAGGTGAGCACCACGACCGACGGGCCGCTGGTTCGCATCGGTGTCGCCGACAACGGCATCGGCATTCCCGACGAGTACGCAGAGAAGGTGTTCGTGATCTTTCAGCGTTTGCATGCACGCGAGGACTACGAGGGCACCGGCATCGGCTTGGCCCTGGCCAAGAAGATCGTCGAGTTCCACGGCGGCACAATTGCGCTGCTGCCGTCGCCGCTCGGTGGTGCATGCGTGTCGTTCACCCTTCCTTTGGCGGAGGCTCCCGCGCATGTCTGAACTGTTCGCGTCCCAGCCCATCGAGGTTCTCCTCGTCGAGGACGACCCCGGTGACGTCCTCATGACCCAAGAGGCGCTCGCCGACTACAAGATCGCCAACCGGGTGACCGTGGTGACCAATGGCGAGGACGCGATCGCCTACATGCGCAAGGAGGGCCGATACGCCGACGTCACCACCCCCGACCTGGTGCTGCTCGACCTCAACCTGCCTCGGCGCGACGGGCGCGAGGTCTTGCGCGACATCAAGGGCGACCCCGACCTGCGTCGCGTGCCGGTGGTCGTACTGACGACCTCGGAAGCCGAGGAGGACGTGCTCGCGTCCTACAACCTCCACGCCAACGCCTATGTCCGGAAGCCGGTCGACTTCGAGCAGTTCGTCGCAGCCGTCCGCGCCATCGACGACTTCTTCATCACCGTCGTCCGACTGCCGTCCCGCTAGGGTCGAGACGTTGTCCGGAATTTCCCGACGAGACGTTCTGAAGCTCGGTGCCGTCGGCGCTGCAAGTCTGCTGTCGCTCGACCTCCTCAGCGCCTGTAGCGGGAAGAGCGGCAAGCAGACGGCGCTCGACCCCAACTCGCTGAAGCGATTCCAGTCGGGCGGATCCAAGGGCAGCCCCACGGGTCTGCCGTCGAGGGTCGCCTGGGCTTCCACCGCCGACTCCGAGTTCTTTCTCGCCCTCGGACGCGGGATGCAGGACGCGGCCACGCGTCGGGGCCTCGAGTTCGTCACCGCCACGTCCGGGAACGACCCCGGCAAGCACGTCGACCAGATGAACGGGTTTCTCCAACGAGGCGTCGGAGCCCTGGCCATGCAGCCCCTCAATCCGGACGCCGACAGCCTGGTGTTGCAGCGGGCGATCGACAAGGGCGTCTGCACGCAGGGCATCATCACCGCGCCCAGCACCATGCAGGTCGTTGCCAACCAGTATCAGATCGGCTTCGACCAGGGGAAGGCCGCCGCCGACTACGTCACGGCCCACCTGGGTGGCAACGCCCAAGCGCTCTACTTCAACCTCGACACCGCATCGCCGCAGCTCAAGATCCGCCACCGCGGCGTGCTCGACGGGCTCAAGACGGGTGGTGGGGGCATCCAGGTCGTGGGCGACCTGACCGTCGCCGACATCAGCACGGCCTCGGGCTTCAACACGATGATGAGCGCGCTGCAGACACACGGCGACATCAAGGTCGTGCTGGGCGGCGACACCATCGTCGTGGGTGCTTTCAAGGCGCTGCAGCAGAGCGGGAAGCTCCGCGACGACATGTTCCTGTCGGGCGTCGACGGCGACAAGGAGGCGCTCGACCTGGTCAAGGCGGGCGGCGCGTACAAGCTGAGCATCGCCTTCGCCTGGTCGCTCATGGGTTACGGACTCGGAGAGTTCGGCGCCGACTGGATCGACGGGAAGGAAGTGCCGCGCGTCATCGTCGCCAAGGGGGTCAAGCTCGACTCGGACGCGGCGGTGACCCGGTTCACGGCCGCCAGCGCCGATCCCTCCAGCGTGTTCGCCGATCGAAAGCGCTACGAGGAGTACCTGCCCCTCTACGGCACCGTGAGCCACGCCACCCGGCACACCTACTGGACCTCGCCGGTCGACCCGCCCGCCACCTAGTCGGGCGACACCGAGCACGCGGGGTAGGACCCGCGCATGAAGTACGCCACCAAGACGTATGGGCCGCGTCGACAGGCCAGCCTCAACGCCTGCCGCAAGAAGTTCCTCTATTTCTTCCCCGATGGCTTCCGCGACCAGAACTACCTGGCCTGGGAGAGGGACTACAAGTGGGAGGCCCATCGGCGCTGGACCGCCGAACTCGGCCCCGACCAGCTGCGTGCGCTGCTCGATCGAGGTGACTTCGCCGCCGCCGCCAAGGCCGCGGTGCGCATCGAGTCCCGCACCAACCTCCTCTTCTCCTTCGAGAAGATGGCGTTGCGCGACGCGGTTGCATCCGCCGAGGGGGCGCGGTTGTTCGCCGTCGGCCTCTACGAGTGGCTGTACGGCTCCGGCTCCGAGGCATCCAGGTTCGACACGTGGTGCGCGACAGTGGCATCCCTCCCCCGGCGTCAGACGCGGGTGCTCACCTGGCCCGCCGCGACGGTCTTCGGGTTCATCGCCCGCCCGAAGGTGCACTTCTTCGTCAAGCCGATGGTGACGAAGGCGGCCACGGCTGCCTGCGACCTCGAGTTCCGCTATCGGTCGAAGCCGGATTCGGAGACCTACGCCGATGTCCTGGCCATGGCACGTGCCGTCCGGGCCGAACTGGCGGACATGAGCCCTCGCGACATGATCGACATTCAGTCATTCCTCTGGGTCCAGGGCTCCGACGAATACGAGTGACGTGCTTAGCGCTGGCCTGACGGCACCACCGCCGGCTGCGCCAACGCGGCGATGGTGACGCCCTGCAGGACGGTGCCGATGGCTTGGCCGACCGACTGCCATACCTCATCGAGTAGCGCCGCGCCGCCGAGGCTGCGCGGCGCGATCGGTGGGTCCCGCGCCTCGAGGGGGCCGTCTATGGCCGTGACCACGTCTGCGAGCGTGATCGAGGTCGCGGGGACGGCAAGGCGCCAACCGCCGCCGGGGGAGCCTCGCTGCGACCGAAGCAGGCCGCTGCGGCGGAGGTCGTTGAGAATGCGGCCCAGGAAGGCCTTCGGCAGTGATTGGGCTGCGGCGATCTGATCGCACGTGCGGCCTTCACCGTTGGCGCCCGCAAGCTCGACCATGGCTCGGATGGCGTACTCACTCTTGGCGGAGATCAACATCGACGGCCCATCACACGAGGTTCGGCACCAGCCGCGCCGCCACCTCGGTGGCGCCCCACAGACAGGCGACCACGACCGGCACGCTGGCCAGCAACGTAGGACGACTCCCCCACCGCCCGTACGCCCACGCGGCCGCTGCAAGCGTCACCACAAGGGCGGCCAGCCAGAGCGCGAGGGGCACGGCCGCGCGCGGATCGCCGCGCATCGCCGCTTCGACCGAAGGCAAGCGCCGTACTGGCGCCGCGCCCGTTCGTGGTTGGGCGGGTCCCGCCAGCAGCGCGTCGACGAACACGGTGTGGCGTTCCCATCCGCCGGTGAGGTTGTCGCTTCCCTCCGAGGTGACGAGCGTGAGGCGAGCCCCGCCGACAGGGAGCGGCGTCGGAAGATCGTCGCCGTCGCGGCGGACCCGTTCCACCCGGTACCGGAACGTGCCCTGGCCGGTGACCGCGTCGATGATGGCGCCCCTGTGCAGGTGTGCCACCGACGCGAAGGGCGCGCCGAAGGCGACGCTTCGGCCCATCAGGACCGACACCCCCGGCTGCCCCGGCAACGCCGTGTCGCGGCGATGTCCGGGGCCGGCCGTGAGGACACCCGACGACGTGCCCTCCACCACGACCTCGTCGCCGATGCCAATGCTCGGTACGCGCAAGAACGCAACCGGCGCGCCGACTCGAATGTGGCCGCCGATGGGCGACGTCTGGCGCGCCAGTTGCTCACGCAGCGTCGAGTGCAGCTCGTGCTGGCTCCGCCCTTCCTGGATCCGACCAAGCAAGCGGCCGTAGGCGAAGCCCCACAACGCCAGGCCGCTCACCGTCGCCAGCAGACAGGCGGCCACCGCGGCCGGGCGAGGCAGCGCCACGTTGCGGCGCTGCAGCCAGACCGCGTCGGTAGAGGAGCCAGCCGCGCTCGCGACGGGGATCGACGTCACCGCGCCGCCTGCAGCCGGCCCAGGACGTACACCACCAGTGACGCGATCCCGCTGCCGACTCCGAGCAGCAGCAGCGCGGGCAAGACGAACCCCGCCACGTGGGAGAGGACGCCGAGCGTCTTGCCGATGACGGCGCCGATCACTCCGGGGTGTTGCCCGGGAGCCGCCGGCGGCGGCAACTCGATGGCGCTGGTGAGCGGAGCCGTGCCCAACTGGTGGATCGCGGCCAGCGGCGACGCGGGCAAACCGGTGGACACGGCATCGTCGGCTCCGGACGTTCCGGCTCCCGCAGAAGACCCATCCGATCCGGCTCCGGCCAGCGCGGTCAGCACCGGGACATCCCCGCTCTGCGTGTCGACCGCGTCGGCCGCCGCGAGGGTGTACTTCGACAAGGCGCCCAGGTCGTTGCCGGCGGTCATCGGAAGATAACCGTCGGGCAAGGTGCCCACCACGGAACCAGGCGTTTGCCCGTCGCCCACAACGAACCGCAGGAGTTGCGCGTAGGCGTGTGCGTCCTCAGCCGGTAGGCCCGTCGTCGGTACCTGCGCGTAGACGACCATCGTTCCCGGATAGGCGGCCGCTCCCCCAGGAGCGGTACGCAACGCGTCGTAGGGGATCGGCCACGTCTGGTTCACCGGGTCGTTGGTGAGCAACGCGGCAGCCGCGTGCAGTGAGTCGTTCGTCGGGGCCACGAACGAGCGGCCGTCCGCCGACGTGAACGCCGTGGGCGCCGACGACGCGACCTGGGTCTGCAGCGACGCCACATCGAGCCCGTAGCGACGGGCGTCGGCCAGGGCGGTCACGCCCAGCATGAAGCGGAAGCCCGGCGTCTGCCTACCCACGGCCACCAGCTTCTCGCCGTCGCTCGTTCCCTCGGCCACCTGCTGACAGACCGTCTGTGAGTTGGCCAGGGCGAACTCGACGTCGAGGGCGATCGGCGCCAGGTGAGGCAGGGGCGCAGCCACGAGGGGCAGGAATGGAACGGGGTTGTGGAAGAGGCAGTCGTTCGTGTCGGACGCGTAGAGCTTGGGCGGTTGGAAGGAGTCGAGCAGGGGCCACGAGTCCTTCGGGAGGGCGATGCCGCGGTAGTTGGGGTTGACGACCATGCCCCAGGGGTCGGCCGACCCATCCAGCCACGCCCGGGCTTCGGGGTCGGCGTTGATGTACGCGGTGAGCGCGTTCATGACGTCGGAGTCACTGGAGAGCGCCAGCAGGGTCGACGCGCTCTGCGACGCCGGTACCCCGTGAGCGATACCGGGATTGAGCGCCTGGAACTCGGGGTCCTGCGATATGTCGAGCGGGTTGTGACTGAGGGCGGCGTACTCCTGCTTGATGCCGTTGATGGCCGGATACGACTGGGTCAGCAGCTTGGCCAACAGACGTGGCGTGAGCTTGAGCGATGCCACCCGATGCCCGGTGGCGTCGTCGACCGAGAAGGCGATGGCGAAGCCGGTGACCCCGACCGGGGCGCTCACCACTGGCTTGGAGAAGCCTCCGTCGGGAACGTCGCTGGACAGCGCCGCTTCGATGCCCCCCGACTCGAGCAGGTTGCGCGCCTCGGGCTCGCCTGTCTGCACGTGCTTGACCGTGAACAGCTTCGGGTCGAGACAGAAGTGCGGAAGCCATTGGGTGGCGGCCTGCGTCATCAGCTCCGAGCCGTACAAGTCGACACCTGCCTTGGCACCGACGACGTCGCACGCGTTCGACGCCGGCGCGAATTGCAACGGCACGGTGATCCGGTTCCGCCAGTTCGAGCTCGACCACCACAGGGCTCCGCTCACGGCGAGGTCTTCACGCCCGGCCGGCACCACGACCTGCCCGGGCTTGAACTGGCCCGTGGCCTGGCACAGGTTGGCGGCGGTGGTCGCAGGGTCGCCCGGCGCCGGGCGATCTGCCGGCGGCAGGTCTGCGGCCGCGACGTCGCAGCTGATGCCCATCACCGGCACGATGACGAGTGAGCACGCCACCTGTTGGGAGCAACCGAGCGACGCATTGTTCTCCGCAGTCCACACGTCGAACTTGGCGCTCCCCGTACCGTCCGCATTGGTTACGCCATAGGTCGTGTTGCTCGGAAGCGAGAGACCGCCGACGTTGGCCGACTCCGGTGCCATCCCCGCACACCCGCCCGATCCGCCCGGGTACGTCTTGCCGGCCGGCGTGCGGAACGGCACCCAGTGCTCGACGGGCGCAGGCGTGAAGCACGCCTGCGGCCGGGTGTCGGGCGCGCCCACCAGTGCGGTGCGTTGCCCGGCCGGCGCGTAGCGGTCGACGCGGAAAGGCGGGAAGGCAGTGTTGAACGAGTCCTGATAGCGCTCCCGAGCGGCGGCCGTCCAGCACGTCGTCGGGTCGAGCCGCTGGTTGGACGGTGCATCGGCGCTGTCGGTGCCCCAGCACTCGAGGAGCACGACCGGATACTCCTCTTCACTGGCTGCGGCGGAGTTCTGATCAGCCACCAAGCCGCCCGTGGGATGAGCACCGGACCACGACACGTCGATCTGCTGGAAGTTGCGCAGGTCCTTGGTCTGACTGACAGCCACCGAAACGTTGCGCGTGTCGACGGTCTGATCACCGCCGTTGACGAGGTGGATCCGGGTCGCGGTCACGTGACCCGTGAACGCGGAGCCGCTGTCGTCGGCGTTGGACGGGTAGCCCGACCAGGCGACGGCCGACAACGCCAGGCCCAACCCGACGAGCACGGGAACGATGCGCTGGGCTCGGCCGCGGGGCAGCACGTGGCTCATGCCTCCTCCCGCCGGCGTCGCAACAGCCGGGGCAGGACGGTCGGGGTGAGCACCACCGCCAGCAGCAGCAGGATCGACAGCGCGCCGAAGAGGTGCGTGGTGGCGCCGGCCAGAACGGGAACGATCCCGGCCGGTCGGTCGGCCGAGCCGGTGCGGCTGCCCACGCCGGTGGTCGGCGCCACGGTGCCATCCGCCGCGGTCGGCAACGCCACCTCGTTCAGGGCGGACGTGCCCGTCGAGCCCACGCCGTTCGCGCCGGTGCCCGCGGCAGTGGCGCGAGCCGCCCCGCCTCCGCCGGTCGGGTTCGTACTGCTCTGACCGGCCGCGATGGCCGCGGTGAGCGCGTCACCCCGGCCGGCGGCCGCGTCGGCGCAGGGACCGGCACCGGAGGCGTCGCACGCCGGGGGCTGCGGCGCAACTTCGGCCAGGTAGTTCCGGTCGGGCTGACCGGCCACGAACGTCGGGTTGTGACACGTGGAGACGTCTCGCGACGTGAGGTCGACGTTGCCATCGGCGTCGTGCAACTTGCCGATCTGCTCGAAGCCGGCCTGCACCAGGTTGATGGGAAGCGGCGAGTAGCCGATCGGCCCCATTTCCTTCTGGCCGTCGCAGATCGAGTAGTAGAGGAAGTCGGCCATGGTTTGGCGCTTGGCCGTCGTCATCTTCTGGTCGTCGGCCGCGGTCGGCACCACGAAGTACGAGTACGACGACAACGGGTAGGTGCGCGGGTCGCTGTACTTGTAGACCTGCGTCAGGTCCTGCAACAGGTAGTCGGGCGAGGACTTGTCTTCGTTGATGATCGCTTGGGTCAGCGCCACCGCCACGTTGAATTGCGAGGGCAGCGTGAAGTAGCCCGCCGCGTTGCCGACCTTCGCGACCGGGTAGTTCTTGCCCAGCGCGTAGGAGTACTCGTCGTAACCGATAGCGCCGTTGGCCGCCGACGACGCAATGAAGTTCATCACCCCGTCGGAACCGCTCTGGGCGATGGCATTGCCCTTGCGCGGGTAGTACTCGGTGAGACCAGCGTGCCCCGCAAACGGGCGCCAGATGTCCGGGTACTGCTTGTCGAGGTAGTCGGTGAAGTGGGCGGAGGATCCCGAGCCCTCGGAGTGCACGACCGGGATGATCGGCAACGACGGGAGCGCACGGCCGTTGTTGTCGGCCGTGATGGCCGGGTCGCTCCAGTCGGTGACCTGGTTCGTGAAGATGAGCGCCAGCGTGCGCCCCGACAGGCGGAGGTTGCGCACCAACTGCCCGCGCACCCGTACCTGATAGGGGAACGACGTTCCGCCCGACACGATCGGCAGGTATGCGTAGTCGCGACCTTGGGCGGTATCGGCGTCGCCGGTGAGCGGGTCGGTGCCGCGGTAGCCGATCTCAGTGACCGCGAAGTCGCTGGTGCGGTACCCGAAGTCCTTCCTGCCCTGGGCGCTGCCGCTGGCGGTGAAGACGACCTGCAACCCGTTCGCCTGCACGTCGGCGATCCACTGGTTCATGGCGTTGGCGCTCCAGCTCGACCCCGACCCCTGGATGAGCGCATGGCTGGATGCGGCATGGGCAGATCCGGCGGCCGCCGCACCGGTGCCGACGCACAGCCCCATGGCAACCGCCACCCGAACCAGCCTGCCGAGCTTCACCGAGCCACCTGCCGGTTGCGGGCGGCGAAACGGGCCGCCGCAAAGAGGGCGAGCACGAGGACGACGAGGAGAGCGGCGGCGCCGTAGCCGCGGGCGATGTACTGCGGCTCACCGCTGCGGACCGAGGCGAAGATGAACAGCGGCAACGAGTTCATCGGGTTGTGGAAGGGGTTCTTGTTGAAGAACGTCGAGGCACCCGACACGATCAGCAGGGGCGCCGTCTCGCCGGCGATACGCGCCACCCCGAGGATGAGCGAAGTCGCCAGTCCGGGGCGAGCCGTCGGCAGCACGACACCCCGCACCGTCCGCCAGTGCGACGCGCCCAGGGCCAGGCCTGCCTCGCGCAACCCGTCGGGCACCAGCTTGAGGACCACCTCCGCCGAGCGGGCCACGACCGGCGTCATCGTCACCGCCAGGGCCAACGAGACGGCAAACCCGTCGCGCTCCCAGTGAAAGCCGATGATCAGCACGGTGTAGACGAACAGACCTGCCAGCACGTCGGGCAGCGCCGTCATGGCTTCGATCACCGTGCGCACAACGTTCGTCAGGCGGCCGCCCACCTCGGTCATGTACACGGCTGTGGCGATGCCAAGCGGCAGGGCGATGAGGACGGCGATGCCGATCTCGATCCCTGATCCGATGACGGCGTGCAGCACCCCGCCCTGACTCAGCGGCGACGTCGGCCGCACGCCCGACATGTCGTCGACGTAGAAGTTGAGGTGGTGCAGGGCGGGCCAGCCCCGCACAAAGACGAACCCGATCGTCACCACCAGAGCCGCCCCCACCAGGGCGGCCCCGCCGGTCACGACCGCAGCGACGAGGCGGTCGGCCACCACGGTGCCCGGGTTGGAGAAGGCGCTCAACGCCACGTAGACGCCGAGGAACGCCAGGTACCACGCCACCGCAAAACCAATGGCGCCGCTGGTCGGCAGCACCCGCAGGTACAGCAGCCACGTCAGTGCGAGGGAACCGACGCCGGCGCCGACCACCGAGGCCACATCGTCGAGGTGGCGGGTGGAGATGCGCCGGGGGACGTCGACGTCGATCACGTCAGAGCTCCGCCCCTGCGCCGCTGCGGCTGCGGTTCACGAACACGGCCGCGACCGTGTTGACCCCCAGGGTCATGAGGAAGAGAACGAAGCCGGCAGCCAACAGCGCCGACAGCTGCGAGGTGGTCGCCTCGCCAAAGCGCCCGGCGATGAGAGCTGAGGTCGTCATCGTGCCGACCGTCAGCACGTGGAACTTGATCTCGAACGCCGGCGAGATGATGAGCAGGACGGCGATCGTCTCGCCCAGGGCCCGGCCCAGAGCGAGCATCGTGCCGCCGATGATCCCGCGCCGCCCGAACGGCAACACGACGGTGCGGATCACCCCCAACCGGGTGGCGCCGAGAGCGGATGCAGCCTCTCGCTCGCCGAGCGGCGTCTCGGCGAACACGCCGCGCATGATTGCGCACGCCAGCGGGATCACCATCAGCGACACCGCAATGCCGGCGATGAACGCCGAAGCCGTGTACTTCGAGGGCGCCCACGCCGCCGCGTTGGGATCGGTGTCGACGCGGAAGATCGGCACCCAGGAGAAGTACTGGCTCAGCCAGCGGGCGATGTAAATCGCGTGGGGCTGCAGGAAGGCGAAACCCAGCAGCCCGTAGATGATGCTGGGCACGGCCGCCATCAAATCGACGAGGGCGACCAGGCCGGCCCGGATGCGCGCCGGCGCGTACTCACTTATGTACAGCGCGGTAGCGAGTGCCAGGGGGAACCCGATCGCGAGGGCGATGACGGCCACCTCGACCGTGCCGACGAGCACGGCGGCGAGGCCGATGATGTCGCGCTCGGGCAGCCACCGGCTCTCGGTGAAGAAATGGAGGCCGTAGCGGTGCAGCGTCGGGAGACCCTGGTAGCCGAGGAACAGGCCAATGGCGAGGATGAGGGCGAGCACGGCCATGCCCACGCCTCGGGCGCCGTGATGGAAGACGCGATCGGCCTTCGTCAGGCCCGGGTCGACGACGCGAGGCTCGTCGAACGCAGGCGAGGGCAACACATGGGCCATGACGCGTGGGTCTTCGCGCTCAGCCGAATCGGCCGTGGACGTAGTCGGACGTCCGCTGGTCTTGAGGCTGCTCGAACACCTGCCGCGTCGAGCCCATCTCGACGACCACCCCGGGCTCGCCCTCGGCGGCGAGGAAGAACGCGCACTGCTGCGACACGCGCACGGCCTGCTGCATGTTGTGGGTAACGATCACCACGGTCATGTCGTGGGCCAGCTCGCCGATCGTCCGCTCGATGTGGCGGGTCGAGGTGGGGTCGAGCGCGGAGCACGGCTCGTCCATGAGCAGCACGTCCGGATCGACGGCCAACGAACGGGCGATGCACAAGCGCTGCTGCTGACCGCCCGAGAGCGCCCCGCCCGGCCGGTCGAGCCGGTTCTTCACCTCGTCCCACAGGCCCGCACGGCGCAGGCTTCGCTCGGCGATCTCGGCCCGCTCCCCGCGACTGACGCGCTGGCCCGTGAGCTTGAGCCCGGCGGTGACGTTGTCGGCGATCGACATGGCGGGGAACGGGTTCGGCTTCTGGAACACCATGCCGATGCGCCGACGCGTCTCGGTGACGCGCTGACTTCCGTCGTAGACGTCATGCCCGTCGAGCAGGACCTCACCGGCCATCTTCGCCATCGGCGTCGACTCGTGCATGCGATTGAGGATGCGGAGGAACGTCGACTTGCCGCACCCCGATGGCCCGATGAGCGCAGTGACGCTGGCGTTCGGCATCGACATCGACACCCGCTCGAGCACTTTGTGGGTGCCGAACCACGCCGAGACGTTGCGCGTCTCGAGATGGGCCGCCGTGCCTGCGGGCGCGACGGCGGGCGGCGCCGGTTCGGCGAGAACGGAGGTCGCGGTCATACCCGGTGCCGCCAGGCCGGGACCCGCCGCCGGGCCCAGCCGACGACCGCCGCGCCCAACAGGAACACGCCCAGGCCTGCGCCCGCGGTGCCGAGGATCTGGCGACCCGTTCGGGGCAGGGCGCCCGACCCCGACGAGGATGACGACCCCGACGTGCCGCCCGTTGACGATGCCGCCACGGTGAACGGGTACGACGCGACGCGACTGGCACCGGTGAGGGTGATGGTGTGGGCACCGGCGTCGAGGCTCGTCGGCAGGGTGATCGACGCCGTCACCTTCCCCGCCGCGTCGGCCGTGACCGAACCCAGGCTTACGGTCGCCGAGTGGGCCGCCACGGCGACCGACTCGTTGGGCGTGAATCCGGATGCCGTGACCGTGATCTTTTGGCCCGGCGTCAGGGTGGTGTTCGCCGCCAGCGGGCTGCCGGATGCGTCGGTGGCGGTCGCGGTGGTGGTCGTGGTGGTGGTGGTGGTCGACCCGCCCACCGCCGTTGTGGTCGTGGTGGACCCTCCCGCCACCGTCGTCGTGGTAGAGCCGCCGGCCACGGTGGTGCTCGTGGAACCGCCGGACGCAGTGGTGGTGGTCGAACCGCCCGCCACGGTCGTCGGCGTCGTGGTCGGTGGCGTACTGCCGGGCGCCGGATACACCTGCGTCCACGTGGATCCCGTGATCTGGATGACGGTTTCGAAGTACTGCGAGCCCGGCGCCTGGCCCGGTCCCGACGTCTTCAGGCGCAGCTGGTACAGCCCCTGATAGGGGTCACCGCTGGGCGCCGTATTGGGGAAGTCGCCTTGCAACTGCGCCAACGTCTCGTCCGACGAAGTCAAGCTCACCAGCGGCAGCGGCGAGCTCTTCAGGGCCGCGGGCGCGTTCGAGTTCGGATAGGTCGTCGAGCCCGACATCTGCTCGCTCGACCACGCCCCGCTGGGCTGCCCGCTCTTGGGCAGCGCGCCGAAGAGCGTGGCCTTGTTGTCGCCCGAACGGCCCGCCCCGCTGGCCTGCGCGAAGGCGGCGAAGGGAGCGTCACCCACGTTGCCGGTTGTGACGGCTGCGCCACTGGCGTTGTAGAAGGTGAGGAAGCCGCTCGAGTTGGGATCGGGCTCGAACGGCGGCGCCGATGCCGCGCCCGCGGGGCCGATGTCCGACAGCGTGGCCACCGCGCCGGCGACCAGCAGGCCCACCGCCAGCGCCAGGCGCACGGCCGTGCCGGTCCGGCGCCAGCGGGTCTTCGTCGGAATGGAGTTCGTCATGCCAGTCCTATCGATGTCGTGAATGGAGAAAAGGGGTGCGCCGTCGCCTGCGGGCGATGAACGCGGCGCCGAGCACCGCCGGCACCGCGAGAAGTGCCCACGGGACGCCATGTCGCGTACGAGACGGGGCGGGACGCGCCGTGTCCGCCTTGGTCGTGGGCGCCGCCAGCTGGCCGGTCGTCAGCCCGGGGAGTGTCGTGCTCGTGGCCTGCTGCTCCTGGATCGCCTGGGCGACGGACTTCGAGGGGTCGGCCGACGGCAGTAGCTCGGCGATCGAGGTGGCCTGGCCGACGTCGCAGGCCACATCGCCGCCGCGCACGACCTCCCACCGCGCTCCCGACACGCGGATGTCTGTCGCTGCGTACGTCTGCGTGTAGGGCGGCTGGTCGGGGGCACCCAGGTAGAGGCGGAGCTGCAACAGCCCGTTCCACCGGGGCGGGTAGCTGTCGACGAACTCGCGCAGCGGCGCGTCCGCCGCGACGAGCTTGCCGATGGGGTGCGCCGGATTCGTGTACCGCGTCGAGGCGCCGAGGGCGTCGCCGCTCCACTCCCCCGGCGCGACTCCCGGCCGGGGCTGGAACGCGAACAGCGTCGCCGTGCGGCCGTCGCCCGCGTAGTCCGCCGGCGCGGCCGTCGAGCTCACGGCCGTACCCACGAAAGGCCGGTCGTCGAGTGAGCCCGCGTGCACCGCGTGCCCACTCGCATCGCACAGGCCGAGGTACCCGTTCACCTTGGCGTCGGAGTACGGCACCGACGCCGCGTCCGCCCGTGCGCCGAGCGACACCACGGCGACGACCGACGTGGCCAGCGCGGCGCCGGCCCGAAACCATCTCATCGGCCTGGGTCACCCCGCCGAGACGTTGCCGAGGTCGTTGTAACCGGGGATGCCGCCCGCCGCGGCGACGAGCGCCTGGCCCGCCGGCTTCTTGAAGAAGGGCGTGCCGTTGGTATCGGAGAACAACGTCTGCACCCAGTTCTTCGTGCTGCCCGGCTGCCAGGGGGACGACGACGTGGCGTCGCTCTGGCGGAAGGTGACGTAGAGGCCGTTGGTGTCGTTGTAGAACGCGGCCCCGTCAGGAGCGCTCCCCGTGAGGGCCTTCACGCCGGGCTGCAGGGCCGACCCGCCGGGGAAGGCGGTGGCCGGGTTGTGGAAGTACCCCGAGTTCCAGAGGTTCAGGCGACCGATGGAGAAGGGAACGATCGCATCCGCCGGGCTGGTCGCACCCGTCACTGCGCCGGGGTCGTTCTGCTCGACGGTGATCACGTTGGACCCGAGCGTGATGGCCGTGCCGCCGTTGGCGGCCTTCAGGTCGGCCAGGAACGTCTTGTTGATCGACGATGAGCTGGGCGGGATCAGCGGCAGGATGGCGTTTGTCGACCCACTGCTGTTCCCGGGCAACTCGTTCCAGTGCAGGTAGGTGCCTTTGTAGATGCCGATTAGCTCGGCAGTGGACAGGCCCGCCGGCGCGTTCGTGGTCGACGCCGCGACCACCTGGAGGGGGTCGGTCCCGATCTGCACCACGTGCAGGAAGCCCCACCCGTTGTTCTGGGCGGTCGTCTGGTTGGCAGCCGTGGGCAGGCTGGCGGCCCGGGTGAAGTTGATCTTCTGGATCGACCCGGTGTCGGCGAGGATGGCGCTGTAGCCGCCGCCAGTGCTGGTGATGCGCTGTACGGGAAACGTGCCGGCCCGCAGCACGACGGTGGGGTTGAGGGCCTTGGGCGCCGACTCGGTACTGAACTGCGCGTATGCGGCGCGGCCGTTCGAATCAGCCGTGGCGTCGATGCTCACCAGCTTGTTGACGTTGTTCGCCGCGTTGTAGCCAAGGTCGCCGTTGGTGTCGCCATCGGCGCCGAAGTCGACGTTGTACTGCGGCGTCTCACCACCGACGCCGACGACGTCGGTGGCCGAGGGCGCGTAGTCCGCGTGGGCGCTGACGGCCGTGCTGACGAACAGCGTGAGCAGCGCAGCCGCGCCGAGCCACAGCCTCCCGAGATTCCTTGCCTGCACGTTCCTTCTCCCCTCGGGTCGCCCGGCCGAACAGCCCGGCAACTCATTGCCATCAATTCCTATCAGGATAGTAGGAATTCGCGACGCGACTGTGCAATTCCGAGGTTCTTCTCACGCGGGCACCCGAGGGACGGTGGCCCGGCGACCTGGAGAGGCCGCCTAGAAGCTCATCGCTACTGGGAATTCGGCTGTCGAGATCGGCCCCACCAGCTGGACGCTGTAGGAACCGGCAAGACAGTTGAACCCGGCGATGCCGAAGGACAGGTTGCCGGCGCCATCCGACGTGAGGACAACCGGCGGCGTCACCCCATCGAACGTCACGGCACCGCAGTTGCCGCGCAGAAGCAACGAATCCACGGTGACCGCCTCGAACGGCGCCAAACCATGGCACGCGGCAGACGTCCCGCCCGCGCCTTGCAACGTGAGCACGATTGTCTGCGGGGTCGCCGCGCAGAGCGATGGCGCCGCCGCTGGGGCTCCTCCCCCACCGCCGCCCCCGCCGCTGTGGTGGTGATGGTGATGATGGTGGCGGGCATGCGCGAGCGCGGGTGCCTCGAGCGTAATGAGTCCGGCCACGAGAGCGATCACGATCGCCACGGCCAACTTCGCACCCGACTGCCTCACGTGGAGCGCCTCCTTCGATCATCGAGCGAGTCGGCAGCGAAGCTAGGTGGCGCGTGTTACACGACCGCGCCCGACATGTGAACACGGTGTGAACGACTTCCGGGTGCAGACGCGCAAGGAGGAGGTGGGAACCGACCCACCTCCTCCTTGCACAACTGTCAGGCGGATGCCTGTTTGATGTCGGTGGCGACGTCGGCGCCCAGGGCGTCGGCGTTGCCGGTGTCGATGTGCGCATGGCCATCGTCGTTGTCGTCGCCGGTGTTCTTCACCGAGTTGTTGCCGGTGGCGGCTCGGGCGGACCCGAGGCCGGCGGCGTTGACGTTCTGCCCGACGTGGGCGACCGTGCCGTTGGCGACGGCCGGAGTGGCCGCCATCTGGTCGACGGTGACGAGAGCCCGATCGCCGAGTGCGGTGGCATCGCCGGTCGACAGCCGCGTGTCGCTGTCGTTGTCACCGGTGGTCGCCAGAGCCGCACCGACGTCGGACACCCGTACCGGCTGGTCGATGAGGGTCACCGAAGTGCCCCACGCCGACGCCGATTGGGTGACCGTCGTGGTCGCCAGGTTGCCCGTGGCGGTGGCCGTTCCTGTGGTCAACTCGGTCGCGTTGCCGTTGTGACCGGTGTTGGCCGTCGCCTTGCCGAGGTTCGTCACCGCGACGGGTTCGTCGATGATCGCCAGACCGTCGCCTGCGGCGATGGCGGACTGGCTCACGCCGGTGGTCGCCTCGTTACCGGTGGCCGTGGCCGGGCCGGTGAGGATGTCGGGTGGACCGGCGCCCGAGATCGCGCCCATGACGCGATTCGAGCGATCGGGGACCGTGGCCAGGGGGTCGACAGGCGTCGACGAGGTGTCAGCAGTCAGCGTGCTCGGCGTGTTCGTCCCCAGGGGGACAGCACTGACCGGCGCGGCGGAGCTCGAAACACTCGAACCCAGGTGCGTGCCCGAGAGCGGCACCGTGGGAGTCGTGCCGCCCGAGCTGGTCGGTAGTGGCGTGAGCGTGCCACCGAGCACCGTCTTGGCCAACGGAACGAGCTTGAGCGGCGCGCCGCCCGTCGACCCGTCGTCGGTGACACCGTTGTTGCCGGTGCGCGCGATGGCGACACCCCGGTTGGTGACATTCGCCGACTGGTCGATGATCGATGCGCCGTGCTTGGTCGCGTTGGTCGTGGCCGACTGCATGACGTTCGTCGTCGCTATGTTTCCCTTGGCGACAGCCGGGCCCGTCTCGATCGACGCATGGCCGTTCGAGGAGTTCGAGTCCGCCGACGTGTTCTGCGACGTGTTCCCGGATGCCTTGTTGCTGCCCGTGGTGGCAGCGGCAGT
>JAFATL010000591.1 GCA_019243975.1 Actinomycetota bacterium
CAACGCCCTCAACGACTACGGCCGGGCCCGCGCCATCCAGCTGGCCGTGATGGTCGACCGCGGCCACCGCGAGCTCCCGATGCGCCCCGACTACGTGGGCAAGAACCTGCCGACGCGACGCGACGAGATGGTCGACGTCAGCGAGGAAGGCGTGGTCATCGGCGACATGCTCGACACCGACCCGAGGGGCCGCTCATGAGGCACCTCCTCTCCATCGCCGACCTCGGTGCCGACGGCATCGAGGAGGTGCTGCGGGTCACCGACTCGTTCGTGGAGGTCAGCGAGCGCGCCATCCCCAAGGTGCCCACCCTGCGCGGCAAGACCGTCGTGTCGCTCTTCTACGAGGAGTCGACGCGCACCCGCTTGTCGTTCGAGACCGCCGCCCGCCGGCTGTCGGCCGACGTCATGAACTTCAGCGTGGGTACGTCGTCGGTGAAGAAGGGTGAGTCGCTCAAGGACACCGTCGAGACCATCGAGGCCATGGGCATCGACGCCATCGTCGTCCGTCACGGGTCGGCAGGGGTGCCCTGGCAGCTGGCCGACTGGGTCGACGCCAGCGTGATCAACGCGGGCGACGGCTGGCACGAGCACCCCACCCAGGCCCTGCTCGACTGCTACACGATCCGCCAGCGCCGCGGCTCGCTCGACGGCCTGCGCATCGCCATCGTCGGCGACATCAAGCACAGCCGGGTGGCCCGCTCCGACGTGCTGGCGTTCACTGCCCTGGGCGCCGAGGTGACGCTGGTGGCGCCGCCCACGCTGCTGCCGCCTTCGCTCGAGGGCTGGCCGGTCGAGGTCAGCCACGACTTCGATGGTGTGCTGCCCAAGGTCGACGTGGTCTACCTGCTGCGCATGCAGAAGGAACGCCAGACCGAGGCGCTCCTGCCGTCGCTGCGGGAGTACACCTCGGGCTACGGGCTCACGCGCCAGCGGGCCCGCCTGCTGCAGGACGACGCGCTGGTGATGCACCCGGGCCCCATGAACCGCGGCGTCGAGATCGCGGCCGAAGTGGCCGACCTCCCGTCGGCCCTGATCACCAAGCAGGTGGCCAACGGTGTCGCCGTGCGCATGGCCATCCTGTTCCTCATCCTCGGGTCGGGAGGCGACCTTGGTTAACGGCGAATTCGTCCTCAGGGGCGGCGAGGTGGTCGACGCCACCGGCCGCCGGCGCGCTGACGTGAAGGTGCGCAACGGCGTCGTCGTCGAAGTGGGCGAGGACCTCGACGGCCGGCGCGTCCTCGACGCCGACGGGTGCGTGGTCGCGCCCGGCCTCGTCGACCTGCACACCCATCTCCGCGAGCCGGGGCGGGAAGAGGCGGAGACCGTCGAGACGGGCGCCCGGGCCGCCGCCCTCGGCGGTTACACGGCGGTCGTCGCCATGCCCAACACCGAACCGGCCATCGACACCGCCGGCGTCGTGCGCCAGGTGCTGGAGGCCGGGGCCCGCTCGTGCTGCGACGTGCGGGTGGCGGGTGCCATCACGGTCGACCGGGCCGGCACCCAGCTGGCGCCCATGGCGGAGATGGCCGAGCTTGGCGTGCGCATGTTCACCGACGACGGCCGCGGCGTGCAGGATG
Organism: Actinomycetota bacterium; assembly: GCA_019243975.1. Lineage (GTDB taxonomy): Bacteria > Actinomycetota > Acidimicrobiia > Acidimicrobiales > JAFATL01 > JAFATL01. The sequence continues at coordinate 1,578 of JAFATL010000591.1, forward strand.
CTCGCCTCATGCGGCGGGCGCTCGAATACGCGTCAGCCCTCGGCGTGGTGCTGGCCCAGCACTGCGAGGACGAGGCGCTGGCGTCGGGCGGGCACATGCACGAGGGGGAGTGGTCGAGCCGCCTCGGCATCCCCGGCATCCCGTCGGAGGCCGAAGAGCTGATGGTGATGCGCGACATCGCCCTGGCCCGCCTCACCGGCGCCCGGGTGCACTTCCAGCACCTGTCGACGGCCGGCTCGGTCGCCATGGTGGGCGCAGCCAAGGCACAGGGCCTGCCCGTCACGGCCGAGGCGACGCCGCACCACTTCACCCTGACGGCGGCAGAGGTGGCGTCGTACGACCCGGTGTTCAAGGTCAACCCGCCGCTGCGCACCGCCGCCGACGTGGCCGCCGTGCGCGAAGGCCTGGCCTCCGGCGTGTTCGACGCCATCGCCACCGATCACGCACCCCACGCCCAGGAGGACAAGGAGGCGCCGTTCGACCAGGCGCCGCCCGGCATGCTCGGTCTGGAAACTGCGCTGTCGCTCGCTCTGACGGAGCTCGACCTCCCCATCGAGCAGGTGCTGGCCCTGTGCTCGTGGCAGCCGGCCCGGGTGGCCGGCCTCACCGGCCAGCACGGCGGGCCCATCGCCGAAGGAGCGCCCGCCAACCTGTGTGTGATCGACACGGCGGCCACCTGGGTCGTCGAGCCCGAGCGGCTGGCCAGCCGCAGCCGCAACACGCCCTACGCGGGCCGCAAGCTCACCGGCAAAGTTCGCCACACCCTGCTGCGAGGAGAACCTGTGGTTGTCGATGGCGAGGCACAACGATGACGTCCCGCCGCCCCGAAGCGCTGCTCGTCCTGGCCGACGGCACGACGTTCGAAGGTGAAGCGATCGGCGCGTCACCGCCCCACGGCGTCGCCACCGGTGAGGTCGTGTTCAACACGGTGATGAGCGGCTACCAGGAGGTGATCACCGACCCGTCCTACGCGGGGCAGGTGATCACGTTCACCTACCCGCACATTGGCAACTACGGCGCCGCCCCCGACGACGACGAGGGACGGCGCCCGCACTGCCGCGGCGTCATCGTGCGCGACCTGGCCCGGCGCCCGAGCAACTGGCGCCACGAGGAGCACCTCGACGACTTCCTCGTGCGCCACGGCGTCCCCGGCATCGCCGGGATCGACACCCGCCGCCTGACCCGCCACATCCGGGAAGCGGGTGCGATGCCGTGCGCGTTCGGTCCGGTTGGCACCGGCGAGGGCATGGCCGACGAGCGCACGTTGAAAGAGGCCGCGACCAACGAACCCGGCACCGACGGCGTCGACCTGGTGGCCACGGTCACCACCGCCCAGCCCTACACCGTCGGCGACGGACCCCTCCACGTGGTCGCCTACGACTTCGGCATCAAGCGCACCATCCTGCGCCACCTCGGAGCGCTGGCCACCGTCGAGGTGGTGCCGGCGTCGACGCCGGCTGCCGACGTCCTGGCCCGCCGCCCCGATGGTGTCTTCCTGTCCAACGGCCCCGGCGACCCGGCGGCCGTCGGTTACGCCAGCCAGGCCATCGGCGAGCTTCTCGGCGAGGTGCCGGTGTTCGGCATCTGCCTCGGCCACCAGCTGCTGGCCACGGCCCTGGGCGGCTCGACGTTCAAGCTCAAGTTCGGTCACCACGGCGGCAACCACCCGGTGCGCCAGCTGTCGTCGAACCAGGTCGAGATCACAAGCCAGAACCACAACTACGCGGTCGTCGAAGGCTCGGTGCCCAACGCCGACGTCACCCACGTCAACCTCAACGACGGCGTGATCGAGGG
>JAFATL010000684.1 GCA_019243975.1 Actinomycetota bacterium
GGCATGAAAGTGGACGGAGGGATCGGGTTCAACCTGGCCGAGGTACCACAGCAGGCCAAGGAGCAGGAAGCAGCGGGCTACGACGGCGTGTGGACGGCGGAGACCAGCCACGACCCGTTCTTCCCGCTGCTGCTGGCCGCCGAGCACACCGAGTCGCTGCAGCTGGGCACCGGCATCGCGGTGGCGTTCGCGCGCAACCCGATGAACCTCGCCCAGATCGCCAACGACCTGCAGCTGTACTCGGGCGGGCGCTTCATGCTCGGCCTCGGCAGCCAGATCAAGGCCCACATCGAGAAGCGCTTCAGCATGCCGTGGTCGCACCCGGCGCCCCGCATGCGCGAGCTCATCCTCGCCATGCGCGCCATCTGGGACTGCTGGGCCAACGGCACCAAGCTCGACTTCCGCGGCGACTTCTACCAGCACACGCTGATGACGCCGTTCTTCAACCCCGGTCCCAACCCGTTCGGCCCGCCCAAGGTCTTCCTCGCCGCCGTCGGCGACAAGATGACCGAGGTGGCCGGTGAGGTGTGCGACGGCCTGCTCGTCCACGGCTTCACCACCGAGCGCTACCTGCGCGAGGTCACCCTCCCGGCCGTCGAGCGCGGCCTGGCCAAGGCGGGCCGCTCGCGCGACGACTTCGAGGTGAGCTATCCCTCGTTCGTCGTCACCGGCGAGACCGACGAGGCGATGGAGAAGGCGGCCGTCGGCACGCGCCAGCAGATCGCCTTCTACGGCTCGACGCCCGCCTACCGCCCAGTGCTCGAGCTGCACGGGTGGGGCGACCTGCAGACGGAGCTCAACGGGCTGTCGAAGCAGGGCGAGTGGGTGAAGATGGGCGAGCTCATCGACGACGAGGTGATGAACGCCTTCGCGGTGGTGGCGTCACCCGACGAGGTACCCAAAGCCCTCGCCAACCGCTTCGGCAACGCCGTCGACCGCGTCAGCTTCTACACGCCGTATGCGTCCGACCCGGCGCGCTGGCGCCAAGTCCTCGACGCCCTCAAGGCGGCCGGTTAGGCGGGTTGCAGTTCCCGCTCGAGGTAGCGGGTGCGGCACAACGAGCGCTGGAGCTTGCCGGACGAGGTCTTGGGCAAGGTTCCTGCGGTCACCAGCACGACGTCGCTGGCGGGCATGCCGACGGCGTCCTGCACGCGTTGCGCAACCGCGGTCTTGACCGGCGCGGGGTCGTCGGCCTTGGTCTCGGCCACGACGACCATGGCGTCGCGACCGCTGCGGCCCTCGACGCCGAAGGCGATCACGTTGCCGGCGCGCACGCCGTCGACCTCGGCCACCGCCCGCTCGATGTCCTCGGGGAACACCTTGCGGCCGCCCACGTTGATGACGTCCTTGATACGGCCGCACACCACGAGCTCGCCCTCGACGAGATACGAGAGGTCGCCGGTTCGCAGCCAGCCGTCACCCGGCGCGTCGCCGGCATCGACGTGGAACAGGTCGGCGTTGACGTCGGGGCGCTTGTAGTAGCCGGGCGTGACCGATGTGCCCCGGATCTCCAGCTCGCCGACCTCGCGCTCGCGCAGCACCTCGCCGGTGGCGGGGTCGCAGATGCGGAACTCCAGGCCGGGCACGGGCTTGCCCAGGCGAGCCAGCGAGCGGGCGTCGTTGCCCTCCTTGGCCGGCGCCGCGTAGCGATCGAGCTCGAGGGCGGTGCGGTCGACCTCGTCGATCACCAGGCCTCGGCCAGGCGGCGGGAACGCACCGGCGATGGCGAGCTCGGCCATGCCGAAGGCGGGGAAGATGGCCTCCGGGCGCAGCCCGTGGCGGGCGCCGGCGGCGACGAAGTTGGCCACCGTCTTCGGGTCGACGGGCTCGGCGCCGTTGAGGGCGAGGCGAAAACGCGACAGGTCGAGCTGCTCCGAGCGCTTGAGACCGCGCGTCGCCAGCGACCACGAGAAGTTGGGGCCGGCAGTCGCCGTCCCGCCGAACTCGCTCATCCATTCCATCCAGCGACCCGGCGCGGCGAGGAAGTCCTGCGGGGCGGCCAGCACCAGGTCGGTGCCGCTGATCATCGGCAAGGTGAGCAAACCGATGAGGCCCATGTCGTGGTAGATCGGCAACCACGACACCAGCACGTCGTTGTCGGGGTCGAGGGCGGCGGCGATCGCCGCGGCGTCGAGGTTGGCGAGGATGGTGCGGTGCGGGAGCGTTACGCCCTTCGGGTCGGTCGTCGACCCGCTGGTGAACTGCAGCACCGCCAGTGACTCGGGGTCGATCGTCGGTGCGCTGAACGCTCCGGTGCCGAGAGCGTCGAGCGACACGAACGGCGGGTCGCCCGCCACCGGCTCCACGAATGCGGCCAGCTCGGGGTCGATCAGCACCAAGGAGATGTCGGCGTTGTGGATGCGCGTGCGCGTCTGGCTGACGAACTCGTCGATCGAGCCGAGCCGCATGGGCAGCGGCAGCACGACGACGGTCGCCCCCGCCAGCCAGGTGGCCTGCAGGGCGGTGACCAGCTTGCGGGTGGTCGGCCCGAGCAGGGCGACGTGTGACCCAGGACCGATGCCGAGGGCCTGCAGCGCACCCGCGATGGCGCGGGCCTCGTCGTGGACCTGCGCCCACGGGACGGGATCGGACCGGTCGCCCATCAAGAACGTGACGGTGCCGCCTCGACCAGTGGCCTCCTCGATGCGCCGGGGCAGCGTCGTAGAGACCTTCTCCGCGTGGGTCATGTCCATACGACTGAAGGTACGGAGCCCCGGTTACATCCGGCTTTCGTGCCGGTTAAGGATCGAAGCGGCGGGGTCGGTCGGAGCGCGCCGCCACGTTGGTAGCGTGCTGTCGCCGTGCTCGAGCTCACCGGGCTGACCAGGAGATTCGGCCCGGTCGTCGCCCTCGACAACCTTTCCTTCACCGTTCCCGGCGGACAGGTGTTCGGGTTCCTCGGCCCGAACGGCGCAGGGAAGACGACTGCTATGCGCGCCATTCTCGGCATCTCCGCGCTCGACGGGGGCCAGATCCGCTGGGAGGGGGCGCCGGTCACCGGCGAGGACCGGCGCCGGTTCGGCTACATGCCCGAGGAGCGGGGGCTCTACCCCACCATGCCGGTGGCGGAGCAACTGGTGTTCCTCGCCGAGTTGCGCGGCATGGATCGGGCCACGGCCCGGCGGTCGGCGACCCACTGGCTGGAGCGGCTCGGCGTGGCCGAGCGCGCCGCTGACAAGCTGGAAGCGCTCTCGCTCGGTAACCAGCAGCGGGTGCAGCTGGCGGCCGCGTTCGTGCACGAGCCCGAGCTGCTCGTGCTCGACGAGCCGTTCTCCGGCCTCGATCCCGTGGGCATCGACGCGCTCAGCGAGGTGCTGCACCAGGAGGCCGAGGCCGGTCGCACCGTGCTGTTCTCCAGCCACCAGCTCGACCTGGTGGAGGACATGTGCCGGTCGGTGGCGATCATCAACCGCGGCCGCCTGGTGGTGACGGGCACAGTGGACGAGCTGGAGCTGGCGGGGGCACCGCGCCTCGAGGTGGAGGTCGACGGTGACGAGCACGGGACGTGGGCGCGCAGCCTGGGCGGCGTCGAGATCGTCGGCAATGAGAACGGCCGGCTGCGGTTGGTCCTCGACGAGGGCGTCGACCCGCAGGGCGTCCTGCGGGCGGCGGAGGCGGCCGGCGCCGTGCGCCATTTCAGCTTCGAGCGGCGCCGGCTGTCCGAGGTGTTCAGGGAAGCGGTGGCGGCGTGAGCTCGCCCGTTTGGCTGGTGGCGCGGCGGGAGATCCGCGAGCGCGTGCGAGCGCGGTCGTTCCGCATCGGCACGGTCGTCTCGGCGCTCATCGTGGTCGCGGTGATCGCCATCCCAGCGTCACGCAAGGGCCACATCAGCACCTACCGAGTCGGCGTGGTCGACGCGCCCACGGCGGCGACGGTCGGCGAGATCCAACGGTTGGCGGGCACGTTGCACGTGCATCTCGTCGTGCGCGCGGTGGCGTCGGCTGACGATGCCCGCGCGCTCATCCGCCAGAAGCAACTCGACGTGGCTGCAGTCGGCGCCCGCGAGCTGCTCGTCAAGGAACCACCGGCCCCCGAGGACGCGGGCAAGAAGCCGCAGCTGATCAATGCCGTCGGCCTCACCGTGCGCCTGCAGGCGCTGGTGGCGCGGCTCGGCCCCGCGGCTCTGGAGACGGCCGTCGCCCTCCGCCAGCCCGTGCCCGTGCACGGCGTCGAGAAGCCCGCCGCCAGCGCCGGGCAGCGCCTCACCGCCTTCTTCGGCGTGTTGATTCTGTTCATCTTCCTGCAGCAATACGGCACGTGGGTGCTCAACGGCGTGGTCGAGGAGAAGTCGTCCCGTGTGGTCGAGGTGCTCCTCGCCGCGATCACGCCGCGCCAGCTCGTGGCGGGCAAGGTGATCGGCGTGGGCGCCGTCGCACTTTTCCAAGGCTTCACGCTGGTGGTCGTTGCCCTCGTGACCGCGCGGGCGGTGGGGTCCGAGCTCCTGCACGGCGCAGCCCAGGGCAACATCGTGTGGACGTTCGCCTGGTTCATCGTCGGCTACGCCTTCTACTCGTGGGCGTACGCGGCGGTGGGTTCGCTGGTCAACCGGCAGTCCGACGCGCAGAACGCCGCCTTCCCGCTGATGGTGCCGCTGCTCGTCGGGTACATCACCACGACCAGCCTCATCGGAGCGGGAGACCCGTCGCCGTTCGCCCGCGTACTGTCCTTCTTCCCGGCGACCGCACCGGTTGTGATGCCGATGATCCTGGGCATCGGCAAAGCCACCGCGTGGCAGTCGGCCATCGCCATGGCCATCACGATCGCGGCGGTCTTCGTCCTCATCCGCGTGGCCGGGATGGTCTACGCCCGGGCCGTGCTGCACACGGGCCGGCGGCTGAAGCTGAGCGAGGTCCTCTCGAAGGACTTCGCCTCTGCCTGAGTCGCCTACCGACGATCAGAGGACGAGGTTCACCAGCTTGGGCGGCTTGGCGATCACCTTGCGGGGCGCGCCACCTGCCAGCTGCTCCTGGACCTTGTCGGACGCCAGGGCCAGGCGCTCGGCCTCGGCCTCGTCGATGTCGGGCGACACCTCGAGGCGGTCACGCACCTTGCCGTTGACCTGCACGACCATCGTCACCGTCTCCAGCTTGACCAGGTCGGGGTCGGCCTCGGGCCAGGCCTGGGC
>JAFATL010000698.1 GCA_019243975.1 Actinomycetota bacterium
CCAACGGGCAGGGGATCGGCGGCGTGTGGTTCGTCGTGGCGCCCACGGCGGCGGACGCCACCGCCACCACGGCCCGGCCCACCGCCACGACGGCCCGGACGACGGCCACCACTGCTCGCCCCGTCACCGACGCCACCACCGCGCCCACCAGCCCTCCGGCGACGAGCCCGCCCGCCACCAGCCCGCCCACCACGATGCGGCCCACCACGCCGACCACCTGCTACTCGCCGGGCTACTGCTACTGAGCTGACTGCGGTCGGCTACTGAGCTGACGGTCGGCGGAAGGCGGCGCGTCCCTCGGGGCGCGCCGCTTGGGCGCGCCTGGGCAGCCGTGCCTGGGCGCGCCTGTGAGAGGAGTGGCTCACGTGGTTGACGGGTGGAGGGGAGGGGCGTAAGGTGGCGGCCGGTGGCGCGAAGGGGAAGGGCCGGAGCGCGAACGAGGATGAGGGGATAGGTGGCACCGATTGGCGCGGTTCTTCGGGAGGTACGAGCACTCCCTGGACGACAAGGGGCGCCTGATCCTGCCGGCCAAATTCCGTCCCCAGTTCGAGCACGGCGGGTTCATCAGCCAGTACCTCGACGGCTGCCTTGCTCTGTGGACACCGGAGGACTTCGACACGCAGATGGCGTCGATGAAGGACGGCGAGGGCGCGGGGCGCGAGGAGCGCAACGTGGCCCGCGTCTGGGCTGCCGGCACGCAGGAAGTGGAGATCGACAAGCGCTCGGGCCGCATGGCCATCGCTTCCTATCTTCGCGAGTTCGCCGACCTGACGGGGGACGTGCTGGTGCACGGCGCCATGGACAGGGTCGAGCTGTGGAACCCGCAGCGGTGGGAGGAGAAGGTCAGGCCCAGCGAAACAGCACTCGTGGAGGGCTGAAGAACTACACGCGAAACGCGCCGTCGGAGACGGCGATGAAAACCAGCATCTGGAGCATGCGCAGTCCCTCGACCGGACAGGTGGAAGATCCCTTCTCCGCCCGCTTCCATCCAGCTCGATCGGGGAGACATCCCGACGGCGCCGGTCCGGCCGGGGGACTGCGGATGAGCCAGGTGTTCTCGCACGAGCCGGTGATGCTCGACAGCGTGGTCGAGCTGTTCCGGCCTGTGCCGGCCGGTGTGATCGTCGACGCCACGATCGGCGGCGGCGGTCATGCCCGCGCCGTGCTCCACGCTCATCCGCAATCTCGCCTGGTCGGGATCGACCGCGACGCCGCTGCCATCGAGGCGGCCGGCGCGGCCCTGGCCGGCTTCGGGGGGCGGGTCACCCTGCGCCAGGCCCGGTTCGACGAGCTCGGCGACGTCCTCGACGAGCTCGGGATCGACGGCGTCAGCGGCGTGCTGTTCGACCTGGGCGTGAGTTCTGCGCAGTTCGACCAGGCCGAGCGCGGTTTCAGCTACCGCGCCGACGCCCCGCTCGACATGCGCATGGACCGTCGCGAATCGCCCACCGCCGCCGACATCGTCAACGAGTACGAGCTCGACGAGTTGACGCGTCTGTTTCGCGAGAGCGGCGAAACGCGCTTCGCGCGACGCATCGCCAAGGCTGTGATCGCGGCGCGACCCGTCACCACGACCGGTCAGTTGGCCGACGTCGTGCGCACAGCCATCCCGGCTGCCACGCGTCGCACCGGGGGGCATCCCGCACGTCGCGTGTTCCAGGCGCTACGCATAGAGGTCAATCGTGAGCTCGAGATCCTCCCTCATGCGATCGATACGGCGATCGAACGGCTCGTATCGGAGGGGCGTCTCGTCGTGCTCGCCTATCACTCGGGCGAGGACCGAATTGTGAAGGACCGGCTCCGGGGGGCAGCGACGGGCGACTGCACGTGCCCTCCGGGGTTGCCGTGCGTCTGCGGTGCGGTACCGACCGTGCGCCTGTTGAACCGCGGCGCGCGTAAACCGTCGGCTGAGGAAGTGGCGCGCAACCCGCGCGCCGAAGCAGCGCGCCTTCGCGCCGCGGAGAAGCTGTAATGGCCGTCCGCGCCCCCGACCGTCGCCTCGCGCTCGCCGAGCCGAGCCGTCGCAACCATCCTGCCGGCCGGGGACGACCGACGCGGCCGCGCCTGCGCGTCGTTCCGCCCAACACCCTCTCGCCCGCGGCCCGACGCCGCCGGGCCCGCCTCCTCGCGGTGGTGCTGTCGGCGTCCGTCGTCATCGGCTTGCTGGCGATCGTCGCTCTGCACGCCCTCCTCAGCCAGAACCAGCTGCGGCTCGACGACATCGACGCCAAGGCCGCGGCCCAGCAGGCCCGCTACGAGCGGCTCCGGCTGGAAGTGGCGGAGCTGGAGTCGCCCAGCCGCATCGTGGCCACCGCGCAGCAGCGCCTCGGCATGGTCATGCCGCCCACCGTCACCTACCTGACGCCCACCGGCGCCGACGAGTCGGGTGCCGCCGCCCCCGCCAGCGCCCCCACTTCGACGGCCACCACCGTCCCCGCCCGTACGCCTGCCCCCGCGACGACTCCGAGCACGTGGTCGGCGGTCAAGCCCTACTTGGCCGACCACCCTTGATCACCCGCCCATGAGCACCCGGACGAGGCAACGCCCGGCTGATCGACGCCGGCGCCCGCCCGTCCGCCAGGCACCGACGCGGCAGAGCCCCTTCGGCCAGGCCCCCCGCAGGCCGGCCACCGTGGCGCGCCGGCAACTCCGGGCCACGCCGCCCCGGCGCCGGCTCACGGCGTTGGTCGTGGTGATGGCGCTGGCGTTCGTCGCCGTCGTCGTCCGCCTGGTGCAGGTGCAAGCCGTCGACGCCAACCGCTACGCCGCCTTCGGCGTATCGCAGCGCACCAGTGCCCGCACGCTGCCGGCCGAGCGCGGGTCGATCTTCGACCGCAACGGGCGCGAGCTGGCCATGACCGTCGAGCAGAGCACGGTGTGGACGAATCCCCATCTCGTCACCGACCCCACCGCGGCGGCACGGGCGCTGGCGCCCGTGCTCGACCAGGACGAGGCGTCGCTGCACGCCAAGCTCACCCAGGCCTCGTCGTTCGTGTACCTGGCGCGCAAGGTCGACGACGGCACGGCCGCCAAGGTCAAGGCCCTCAACCTCGAGGGCGTCTTCTTGTTGCCGGAGGCCAAGCGCTTCCTACCCGCGGGCGACATGGCGTCGCCCGTCATCGGCCGGGTCGGGCTCGACAACCAAGGCCTCTCGGGTCTGGAGGTGAAGTACGAGAAGGCGTTGGCGGGGAAGCCCGGGCGCATGGTGGTCGAGCGCGACCCGCAGGGGTCGCAGATCCCCAACGGCGTGCGCGAATACACACCGTCGACGCGCGGCGACGACCTCGTCCTCACGATCGACGAGTCGTTGCAGTTCGAGACCGAGCGGGCCCTCTCGTCGGAGATCGAGGCGGCCCACGCCAAGGGCGGCATGGCGCTGGTGATGGACAGCCAGAGCGGTGAGCTGCTGGCCATGGCCAGCCTGGTGGCGGGGGAGAACGGTCCGCCGCAGTCGTCGGCCAACAACGACGTACTCACCAAGGTGTTCGAACCGGGCTCGGTGAACAAGCTCATCACCGTGTCGGGTGCGCTGGAGAGCGGCGTCATCAGGGCGACCGACAAGCTCGTCGTGCCCTCGACGATCAGGGTGGGCCACGACACCTTCAGCGAACACGACCCGCACCCGACACAGCAGTGGTCGATCACCGACATCGTCGCCAACTCGTCGAACGTGGGCTCGATCATGATCGGCCAAAAACTCGGCAAGGACCGTCTCGACCACTACCTGCGGGCCTACGGCTTCGGGACGAAGACGTCCATCGGCTTCCCGGGCGAGTCCGCCGGCCTGCTGCTCGACCCCGCGCACTACTACAACAACTCGATGGGCACGGTGCCGATCGGTCAGGGCCTGGCCGTCACCGCCATGCAGCTGATCGCCGCCTACAACACCGTGGCCAACGGCGGTGAGTACGTCGCGCCCAAGTTGGTGAAGGCAACCGTCGACTCGAATGGCACGCGGCACGCCACGCCCGCATCAACGCGCCGCCGGGTGATCTCGGAGCGCACCGCGTCGCAGATGACGTCGATGCTCAACGAGGTGGTGCGCGTGGGCACCGCCAAGTTGGCGGCGATCGACGGCTACACGGTCGCCGGCAAGAC